>URWH01000033.1 GCA_900551515.1 uncultured Porphyromonadaceae bacterium | reverse complement strand
GCGTATGTGGTTGAGGGGGCGGAGCACATTGCAGATGAGCTGGCTCCAGTAGGTGTTGAAGTCGTCCTTGACGGCAGCGAGGATGGCCGGAATGGCCTCGACGGGAGCGTGACGGACGGTGGAGATGAAATTGTAGGTGACCTGCATGATGTCGGCGAGGTTTTCGGAGATGCTCGCGGCGATGGGGGTGTCGGAATATTTCATGTCCTCTTCGAAGGTTTCGAGGTAGGTGTCGTTGGCGCCCAGAAGCGCGGCCATGCGGTCGCGGAGGTCGGTGTAGGAGGCTTCGTCCATGGCGTCGTCGACGTAGCCTTCACCGGCGAGGAGCTCATCTTCGGGAATGTCGGATGCGGAGATGTAGATTCGCGGAAGGAGGCGGAGCATTTCGGCTATGAAGGCGTCGGGCTCGCTTTCAGCGGCTGCCGTGACGGCGGTGCAGTATTCGTTGCAAAGGCCGATGAACGCAATGGAGTTGGCGGGGAGTGAAGATGAGGGTTGCATGGTGGTGTGCGGGGTTAACGGTAGAGATGGTTGTCGTTGATATAGTCGGCGACTCCGGGCGACAGACCGGGTCCGGCGGGCTCTCCGGCGGCTATGGCGTTGCGGATGGCAGTGCTGGATATGTCGTAGACGGGGGCGTCGATGAGCGTTACGCCGGGAGGGAGCGACGCGGGGTCGACGTCGTAGCCGGGCCGTGGATAGATGACGGGCGAGAATCGGCTGACGATTTCGTCGTGGTGCTTCCAGCGGTCGAAGATGAGCCAGTTGTCGGAGCCGATGATGAGCGAGAAGCGGGCTTCGGGATGCAGCTCGGAGAGTCGCGAGAGCGAGTCGTAGCTGTAGGATGGGCGGGGCATCGAAAGCTCGATGTCGCAGGGGCGTATGCGCGGGTTGCCCTCGGTGGCTATGCGGAGCATCTCGAGGCGGTGGCGGTCGTCGATGAGCTGCGACGGGTCGGCTTTGAGCGGGTTGAGGGGCGAGAGCATCAGCCAAACCTGCGAGAGCGGCGTGTGGCTGTCGATATATTCGGCCAGGCTGAGGTGCCCGGTGTGGACGGGGTTGAATGACCCGCCGAGGATGCCGATGCGGGTTGGTGACGATCCGGTGTCAGAGATGTCCGGCACGGCGGATCAGGCGGTGAAGTTGATGATTTTGCGTTCGGTGTCGTCGACGGCTTTGGCAAGGTCGTCGTTGACTACGCAGACGTCGTACTGCGGGGCGAACGAGAGCTCGAATTCGGCTTTCCCGACGCGCTGGCTGATGGCTTCGGCGCTGTCGGTGGCGCGGTTTTCGAGGCGCCGGCGCAGCTCTTCGATGCTCGGCGGCATGATGAAGATGCTGAGGGCGTCATTGCCGAAGAGTTTCTTGACGCGCACGCCGCCTTTGACGTCGATGTCGAGGAGCACGTTGATGCCCTGGTCGCGACGGTGCTCCACTTCGCTCTTGAGCGTGCCGTAGAAGCGGCCGGGATACACTTCCTCATATTCGACGAAGGCATCGTCGGCAATGGCGTCGGTAAACTGGCGGTCGGTGAGGAAATGATAGCTGACGCCGTCGGTCTCGCCGGGGCGCGGCGGACGGTTGGTGGCGGAGACGGAGAACTGCAGGCTGACGTTGCCGCGGTTCATGATTTCGTTGATGATTGTCGATTTTCCGCAGCCGCTTGGCGCTGAGATGATGATGATCTTGCCTCGTTTCATTATGTAGCTCCGTTTGTGGGGTTGGGAATCACATTACGTTGAGCACCTGCTCTTTGATCTGCTCCAGCTCGTCCTTCATCCTTACGACGAGACGCTGCATGTCGGCCTGGTTGCTCTTGGAGCCGAGGGTGTTGATCTCGCGGCCCATTTCCTGGCTGATGAAGCCGAGTTTCTTGCCCTGTCCGTAGTGGCCTTCGAGCGTCTCCATGAAGTAGCGGAGGTGCTGGGCGAGGCGCTGTTTCTCTTCGTTGATGTCGAGTTTCTCGATGTAGAAGATCATCTCCTGCTCGAGGCGGCCGCGGTCGTATTCGATCTGCGGAAGCGAGGCGAGGTTGTCGATGATGCGTGCGCGGATGTGGTCGACGCGCTGGGTTTCAAACTGCGGCACTTCGTCGAGAAGAGCGGCTATTTTCGATATTCGCGTGGCGAAAAATTCCTCGAGCTTCTCGCCTTCGGCGCGGCGGTGCTGCATGAGGCCGTCGAGAGCCGCTTCGAGAGCCTGAGCGGCGGCCTTGAAGTCGTCGTCGGAGGCGGCGACGGACGAGTCGGATTTCATGGTGTCGGGAAAGCGCATGAGCACCGAATACCAGTCGGCCGGCTCGGGGATGCCAAGCGTGGCGGCCATTTCCTGAATCTGGGCTTTGTAGGCGGCGAGGAGCGGGAGGTTGAGCTGGACGGCCGTGTCGCCGGTGATGCTTTCAACGAAGATGTTGACTTCGACTTTGCCGCGCTCCACCCGGCGGCTTATGGTGTTGCGCATCTCCATCTCCTTTTCGCGGAGAAGAGCCGGGACGCGCATGGATAGATCGAGCTGCTTGCTGTTGAGCGATTTGATCTCTACAGTGATTTTCTTGTTCTGAACTTCGACAATAGCCTTGCCGAAACCGGTCATGGATAGAAGCATATGGTATGGTCGCTTTTTTCTACAAAATTAGATATTAGCGAGGAAAAAATAGGTAACTTTGCCAAAAAAAATTAACGACATGCCTGTAATTCTTAACATCGAAACGTCGACCAATGTGTGCTCGGTGGCCTTATCGTCTGAGGGAATGGTGCTTTGCCATTTCGAGGATTTCGAGGGCCGCAACCATGCCGCCCTGCTGAGCGGCTATATCAAGATGTGTCTTGACTGGGCCGCTGATCATGAAATGAAAGTGGAGGCTGTGGCCGTGTCGCTGGGTCCGGGCAGCTACACGGGTCTGCGCATCGGTCTGTCGGAGGCCAAGGGACTGGCTTTCGCCCTCGATGTGCCGCTGATAGGCGTCGACACGCTGCAGCTGATGGCCACGGGCGTGATGTTTAAGGAGGATATCGATCCGGAATCGCTGCTCGTGCCGATGATCGACGCTCGGCGGATGGAGGTCTACACGGCCGCCTACGATATGTCGCTCACGACAGTCATGGAGCCGCAGCCGCTGATTCTTGATGCGGAGTCGTACGGCGATCTGCCGGCCGGCCGTGAGGCGGTGCTTTTCGGCAACGGCAGCGACAAGGCGCGCGATGTGATAGCGCGATCAGGCGTGCGGTTCATCCCCGATGTGGTGCCGCTGGCCACAGATATGATAGCGCTGGCCGAACGCGACCACATGCGCCGCAATTTCATCGATCTTGCGTATTCAACTCCGCACTATCTGAAGGATTTTCAGGCTACTAAGCCCAAGAAACTTTTCTGAGAGCAGTCAGTAACATCCTAATTCTTTCGCACTTTCTTTTAAGCCATCGGCCAGACTCGGAATACATTCCCTGATTTTGGTTTCAACGGCGTCTTTGTCGGCAAGATAATCGGCAAGTTCCTTGCCGCTGCCGTATTTGAGCAGGACTGAGCCTTGGTAGGGGAAGGGAATATGGTAGACACACAGATCGAGAATTATGCCGTCTTTGAACCTTTTTAACCTCAGCGAAATGTCGGTGACGTACAGGTCGCCGTCGGTATATTCAGTGTTTATGTAGATAGGATCGAAGTCGGTGTCGACATTGGTATTTGCGAGTGCCTTCGAAGCCTGATTGATTATCTTACGGATAGGATTCGAGCTGTCGTCGTTCTTTCCTTTCAATCTTTTAAGAGTTTGAAAATCATTATTGATTAAGATGTTATGATCGGGATATCTGAAGGCCCGTTGTCGACACGGTAAGGTCGACAAACCGTGCGCCCGGATTGACGGGACGCTGTGTGAGCGTGTGGCGTATGCGTGCGGCGGCGTCGGGATCCTTGGCCAGCAGGTATAGGAAGCCGCCTCCGCCGGCGCCGGGCAGCTTGCAAGCGGCGAGCATAGGCTCCACGGTGTCGATGATCGACTGCACCGACGGGGGGTTGGTGCCGCTGTCGAGCAGCTGATTCTGGGTCCATGTGCGTGAGAGGAGCGCGGCGTAGGCGCTGAAGTCGCGGCGCTGTATGGCCTGGGCCATGTCAAGGGCATGGCTGCGCATCTCGTCGAGCAGCCGCAGGGTGTCGCTCTCGTTGAGGAACATGTTGCGCACGATCTCGCCGAGGATGCTCTTGGCCGTGCGCGTGATGCCGGTGTAGTAGAGCATGTGGCAGGGTGCGTAGGCCGGATCAGTGAAGATGGCGTCGGGGAGCCAGTTGACGCGGGGCTGTTGTGCGGTGCCGCTTTCGGTCTGGAGCAGTTTGAGCCCGGGCAGCACGCCGCCATATTGATCTTGCCATCCGCCGCAGGTGGTGAGCAACTGTTCGAGGGCAAGGACGCGGTTGCATATCTCCGAGGTGTCCCATGCGAGGGCGCAGAAATCGCTGAGCGCCGACAGGACGGTGGCGGCAAGGATGGAACTTGTGCCGAGGCCGGAGCCGGCGGGCACGGCGGCGAGCATGGTGAGCTCGAGGCCGGAACCGAAATCGTCGAGCTGACGGTCCAGCGATTCGTAGGCCACGGGCGAGAAGCCGGGCGCGAATCCGGCGAGTGCCAGCGCTGCTTTGGGTATGGAGAATGGCGAACCGATACGCCGGTAGTCGGTGAGCTGTTCGTAGGTTTCGATGCGCTCGAGCGCTCCGAGGTCGATGGAGCGGAGGATGATGTGCCGTTCGGGGCACGGTTTTATGAACACCTGCAGCGGCGGCTGGCCGTTGAGCTCTACAGCCATGTTGACGACGTTACCGCCGCGGAGCAGCGAATAGGGGGGCGTGTCGGTCCAGCCTCCGGCCAGGTCGATGCGCACGGGGCTGCGGCCCCACACAATCTGGTCGGGATACACGTCGAGATGCGGCATCGACCGTGAGTTGTCGAGTGTGGAGAGTATATCGTCGCGAAGCAGGGTGAAAGCTTGGGCTTCGGCCTTGTCGGCTGCTGCGGCCTCGTTTCTGCCGCGGGTCACGACGGCGCGGAGCATGCTGTTGCGCATGCGTTTAAACGGCGAGGCATCGGCGGGGAGCGGCGCCGGAGCGTCGAGCCGGAGGTCAGAGATTTTGGCGGCCATGTCGCGCAGGTCGACCTGATAGAAAACGCTTTTCCGCCAGTTGTCGGCGAGGAGTCCGATGTCGTCGTGCAGGAAGCTGCGGCGCTGCTCATAAAGGCGTGGCAGCGAGGCGCGTGCACTGATATCGTCGGCCGAGATGCGCTCGGCGGCGAGCCATATTTCGCGACCTTCGGCGAGGCCGGGCTCGGATATCATCCAGCGTGCCACGAGGCCCATGCTTTCGGTGCCGGTGACGAGCGGGAAGAGGGGCGCGCTCTGAATGTCGGTGCCGGCGGGGAGGGTGATGCCGCGGTCGGCGAGCCATTGGCTGAGCGGCATGCCGCAGAAGAGGGTGTCGGGGCTGCCGGTGTCGCCGCGCATCGGGTCGTCGAATCCGTAGGGGCGCACGGCGTAGGCTTCGTCGCCAACGGGCTGGATGTCGAGGCACAGGCCTTCGGGCAGGGCGAGCGTCCAGTCGTTGACCGGCACACCGGTGACGACGTTGCGCCGCGTGACGGTCCAGCGGGCGCCGACGCAGCTGTTTTCGACCCAGATATAGTCGTTGTCGGCGTTCAGCCGGCGCCGCATGAGGCAGTTCTGGACAAACATCGCCGGGCTGGGCTTCGACCAGTTCTGGATGATCTGCCGCTGGTCGATGACCTTGTTCTGGAGCGCGAGGGTCGAGGTGAGAAGCTCGCGCGTGGTGCCGAAATGATAGAATTCGCCGGCCGGGAGCGGCACGATGGCGGTGGTCAGCGCGGCAATCTCCGGATCGTCGATGCCCGGATTGGCGCCGAGGGCGCAGCCAAACTGCGAATAGAGGTCGTAGAAACGGTATGACCCGTCGGCGGAGTGGGAGCGACGGCAGAGCAGCTCTACGGCGCGGTCGCTGAGAACCCAAAGGCCGATGTCCATCATCGAATAGTGTGTGGACGATAGGTCGCGCAGGGTTTCGGGTGACGGCTTCTGGAGCATGAAGTCGAGCTTGTCGGGCGATTCGCGGCGGCTAAGAAACACGCCGTGATGTGAAGCGAGCTTCGGGTCGGCCCACAGACCGTAGCAAACGACGTCGGCATCCGGCACTGAGCGCAGCTCGGCTTCGGTGCGAAGGCACACGTCGCCGCTGGCTATCAGCGTGTTCTGCCGGTCGGAAGTCAGCGCCATGATCTTTTCGTAGAGAGGGAGTTGCATCGAGAGAAGGTCGGTGTCGATGCGCTGCCCGACAGCCCATCGGAGCACGGGGAGGGGAGTGAGCACCTTGCCTACGGTGGCGTAGGCGGGGAGCCGGCGGCTCTGCCCTCCGGCGTGGATGATGATGCGCTTGCCGTCGGAGTTGTCGCTGCCGGCGCTTTCGGCCCTGCGGTCGAGAAGCCATGCGGTGCCGGCACCGGAGCCGAGGCGGCAGCCTGCGGGATCCGATGTGCAGAACCAGTCGCTGCCGGCATAGCGGGGATCGAGCGAGTGGAACGTTTCAACGAGGTTGGGCGGTAGGGAAAGCAGTTTGATCATAGCGTGCTGAAATTTAGAGGCAAACTTACAAAAATGCGCCGACAGACACAAGAAAAGCCTCCGGGAATTATGGTCCGGAGGCTTTTGATGGTGTGGAAATGGCTCGGATTCAGTTGTTGTTCCGGCCGTTTCGTCGGGATTGTGTCTGAATTTATTCGGCAGGAGCTGCTTCGGGGTCGAGAACTACGACGCGGTAGTTGCCCTGATCCATAAGCTTTTTCATGTAGGCCTTGACATCGTCGGTGGTGATGGAGTTCATCGAGGCGATGTTGCCGTTGAAGGTGTCGACTCCGTTGGTGAGCCAGCCTGTGATGGCGCCGCGCCATGCGGTGTTGACTTCAAGATTTTCGGTGTAGCTCTTCACCATGAATTCCTTGACTTTGTCGAGTTCTTCCTGGCCGACGTTTTCGGTCATGGCTTCAAACATTTTGTGGATTTCGGAGAGGACTTCGTCCTTCATCTCCGGCTTCATTGGGAAGGCGGTGAGGATCTCAACGTTCTGGTCGCCGATGCGGTCCATCGAACCCTGAGCGCCGATGGAGTAAACGGCACCCATTTCTTCGCGCACTTTGTCGAGAAGGCGTTTCGAGAGGATCTGAGCGGAAACGGAGGCGAGCTGAGCATCCTTCATGGTGTAAGGTTCGTGACCGAAGGCGGTGATATAGATCCAGCTCTGCGGGGTCTGCATGGGGCAGGTGTAGGTGTCGGTCTTTGTGCCGCCGGTCATGTCGAAGCTCTTGCTGAAGTCGGTGAGTTTCTTCTGGGCTTTCTTGGCGTTGGCGGGGAGGGTTGCGATGTACTGTTCAACGAGCGGACGGAATGTGTCGAGGTCGATGTTGCCTACGAATACGAATGTGTAGTCGGCGGCATTTTCGCTCATGGCGTCGATCACTTCGAGGATCTGGTCGCGGCTGGCCGATTCAACGATCTCGGGAGTGAGCTGCTGAATGCGGGGCGAGGTGTAGAGCGATTTGATGACCTTCTCGGAGAAGATGTACTGCGGGTTTGAAGCCTGATTCTGCAGGGCTGATTTGACGCGTGTCTGGAGAGCCTTGTATTCGTCGGGCTGGATGTTGAGGTCGGTGAAGCTCATGTAGATGAGTTCCATGAGTGTGGGCAGATCCTTCGGAGTTGATTCGCCGGAGAATTTGCGGCTGAAGAGGTTGAAGGAAACATCGACGCCGGCCTGCTTGCCTGACAGGTATTTCTGGAGGTCGGATTCGGTGTAGGTGCCGAGGCCGTGACTGCTGAGCACTACTGGCATGAACGTGAGGCTGTTGGCATAGCTGTCACCGTAGTGCGATGTGCCGTTGAGAGCTGAAGCCGAGAAGATTACCTCGTTGTCTTTAAACTTTGTGGGCTTCACATAGACGGTGATGCCGTTGGAGAGTTGCCATACGGTGGCATCCCACTGGTCGCTGTGCGATTCCTTGACGATTTTGCCTTTGGCGGGGAGCTGCGGGATGAGCGGCTCGGCTTTTAATTTTTCCTTGTAGGCTTCGAGAGTTTCGCCGTCGACAGCCTTGAGAGCTTCCTCAAACTGCTGCTCGGTGGGATAAACGCCCTTTTCATTGTCGGGGGTGAGGGCCAGGAGCACGCGGTTGTCGGGGGTGACTACCTGTGCGAAAGTCTGGTTGATGGCTTCGAGAGGAAGATTGTCGGCGAGCATCTTGATGGTCTGGTACTCATCTTCCTTGGTGGGGATAGGGTCGTTGTCGATGAAGTTGTTGACGTAGTAGTTGACGTACACTTCATTTTCGCGGGTGTTGCGGTTGTTGTAGGATGCTTCGGCCTGAGAGAGAAGCTCGGCTTTGGCGCGCTCGAATTCAGTGACGGTGAAACCCGACTGAGCGGCGCGGAGCACTTCGCGATAGGCAGCGGCGAGAGCTGTGGGGAGCTGCTCGGAGGTGGAGGCGGAAGCGCTGATGTTGAAGCAGTCTTTGGTCTTGGCAAGGAAGAAGTTGCTGAAGCCAACGCCGGCATTGGTGAATGGAGCGTCGGGCTTCGATTTGATTTCATCGAGGCGTGCGTTGAGCATCAGGGCGATGAGATCCTCGATGTAGTCCTGTGCATAGAAAGCCATGGAGTTGCGGGCTTCACGGGGAAGAGCGTCGGTCTTGATCATGAGCTCGGCAATGTTGCTCTGTATCTCCTTGTCGTGGCCGATGGCGTAGATGGTGCCTTTGGTGTCGGCAACGGGGAAGTAGACACGTTCGGCAGGATTTTCGGGCATTTCGATGTCGGCAAACATTTCTTTGATTTTGCCTTCGATACGGTCAACGTCGACGTCGCCGACTACGATGATGCCCTGAAGGTCGGGACGATACCATTTCTCATAGTAGTCGCGGAGAGCCTGCGGGGCGAAATTGTCGACCACTTCCATTGTGCCGATCGGGAGACGCACGCCGTAGCGTTCGCCGGGATAGATGGTGGGGAGAAGCTGCTCGAGGACGCGCATCTGACCCACGTTGGAGCGGCGCCATTCTTCATGGATCACACCGCGTTCGGCGTCGATCTCTTCGGGGAGGAGGAGAAGGTCGTTGGCCCAGTCGTGTAGGATGAGGAGGCAGGAGTCCTGGACGCCTTCACGTGCTACGGGCACGTTGGAGATGTTGTAGACTGTCTGATCGACAGAGGTGTAGGCATTGAGGTTCTGGCCGAATTTCACGCCTACCGATTCGAGCCAGTTGATGAGGTTTTTGCCGGGGAAGTGGGTGGTGCCGTTGAAGCACATGTGTTCAAGGAAGTGGGCCAGGCCGCGCTGGTTTTCTTCTTCGAGCACCGAGCCGACCTGCTGAGCGATGTAGAAGTCGGCCTGTCCCTTGGGATATTCATTGTGGCGGATGTAATAAGTGAGACCGTTGGGCAGTTTGCCGATTCTCACAGCGGGGTCAACCCCCATAGGCGGCAGCTGCTGGGCGACAGCCATGGCCGGAAGGACCATGAGGGCGACGAGCATTAGCGCCAGTGTACTGAAAAATTTTTTCATTTGTTGAAGTTATTGATGGTTTGAATTTTTTTGAAGTGATGAGCTCCGTCAGGCGGGTGAAGTGACTGAAATGCGGAGGTTTGCCGCACACGTCAATATATTGGACGCAAATATATGCAAAAAGTTACACACGGCAATGAAAAAAAATCACCGGGAGGGTGCCGTCGCGGGGTTTCGCGACAGCGCGATGGCAACGGTGACGCACACGGCGAGGGCCCACGGATAGAAGAGGTAGGGCCACGGAGCGGCAGGCGATATGCCGGCGAGTCCGGTGGCGAGGAGCGTCTGCGCGCCGTAGGGGATGAGGCACTGGATGATGCATGAGCAGGTGTCGAGGATCGAGGCGGTGTCGCGCGGCGGGATGCCGTAGCGGCGCGAGATGTCGCGGCTCACGGAGCCTGTGGTGATGATGGCCACGGTGTTGTTGGCTGTGCAGAGGTTGACAACCGACACGAGAAAGGCGATGCTGCAGCGCGCACCGCGTGAGCCGGTGATGTGGCGTGAGAGGGCGCGGAGGATGAAGGTGATGCCGCCCATGGCTTTGATGATGCCGAGCATTCCGGAGGCCAGGAGCGTGATGATGATGAGCTGGCCCATGGAGCCGATGCCGTCGCCCATCAGGGAGCATTGTGCGAGCAGGCCTATGTCGGTGCGCCACAGCGCGGTGACTATAGCGGTGAAGATTCCGCACAGCAGCACGATGGTGACGTTGATGCCGGCGATGGCCGTGATGATGATGACAAGGTAGGGGATGACGAGCCAGTAGTCGGCTGTGGAGGTGACTTCGGGCTGCGGGAGGTCGTGACCTATGATGATGGTGGCGATGAGCGTTATGACTGCGGCGGGGACCACGATGCGGACGTTGGCGCGGAACTTGTCGGCCATGCGGCAGCTCTGGCTGCGGGTGGCTGCTATGGTGGTGTCGGAGATGAACGAGAGGTTGTCGCCGAAGAAAGCGCCGCCGAGTACGGTGGCCACGAACAGCGGCACATTGCCGTCGGCGCCGCCTATCTCCACCACGAGCGGCACGAGAGCCACCACGGTGCCCACGGAGGTGCCTATCGACATGCTGATGAAGCAGGCGGCCACAAAGAATGCGGGGAGTATGAAGCCGGCCGGGAAGAAGCGGAGGGTGAGGTTGACGGTGGCGTCGATGGCTCCGATGCCTTTGGCGAGGGCGGCAAAGGCTCCGGCGAGGATGAATATCCACACCATATAGAGGATGTTTTCATGCCCGGCGGCACGCGAGAAGGTGGCTATGCGATCGGCTATCGGCCGGCCGCGGTAGATGGCCACGGCCCATACCGAAGAGGCCGTGAGGGCCACGGTGATGGGCATGACGTAGAAGTCGGCGATGGCTATGGAGACGGCCACGTAGAGCACGAGGAAGAGGATGGCCGGCGAGAGCGCCAGAAACCCCTGACGGGTGCTGATGGCGGGCTCGGAAACCGTTGGTGTGGCGGCGTTTTGAATCATGCTGCAAAGTTAGCGAAAAATAGCATGACTGACAAAGAAATGCAAAACCCCGGCGCCTGTGTCGGTGGGTGCCGGGGTCTTGTGAGATTGTTGTCGCGGAACGATTACTTGCCGAGGCCTTTGAGAGCGCTGGCGGCGGCGTTGGCCTGCTGTTTTGCGGCTTCGGCCTGCTGTTTGGCGTTGTTGACGGCGTCGGTAGCCTGCTGTTTGGCTGCTTCAACCTGGCCTTTGGCTTCGTTGACCGCACCCATGGCCTGAGCGGCGTCGTTGGCTTTGTCGAGGGCTGTTTCAACGGTGGTTACGGCTTTGGTCAGACCTACTTTTTCAGCGTAGGGTTTGATCTGCTCGAGGAGGTTTTTGGCCTCAACGGCTTTGCCTTCGCTGATGAGCTGTTTCACTTTGTCGATGACGGTCTGCACGTTTTCGGCTGTTGCAGATTCTTTCACTTTCTGAAGAAGAGAAGCGCCGGCAGCGTCGGTAGCTTCAGCGTTTTCGGTAGCTTCAGTTGTGGCTTCAACCTGATTCGAATCCTTGGCGGAGTCGGCAGCTTTGTCGCTGTTGCCGTTGCAGGCAACGAGAGTCATGGCTGCAACAGCGGCCATAGAGAGAATGATTTTTTTCATAACAGATGGATTAAAAAATTGGTATTCAATGATTATAACGGACGGATGCCGGATATGTTTTGCGTCGCCGCCGTTGCGGATCAGAAGGAGTAGCTTACGCCTATCGACGGTGCGAAAGCGTCGACGCCATAGTCGGCGGTGAATGTCTTGCGGTAGGCGGCTTCGGGAGCGCCGGCGAATTTGAGCAGGAGATCATCGTAGGCGCACGAAGCATTGTCGGCGCCGAGGCCGCGGATGTACATGAAGGAGACGTCGACCGATAGTCGATCGATGGGGCGGAACGAGAAGCCGACGGTAGGCTCGATCTTTGTCATGCCGGGCGTTTCGGGATTATAGTGTGTGTCGCTGACGGGTGTGGTGTCGATCATCATGCCGGCACGAAGGTCGAAGCGCTTGGTGAGGGCGTAGCGGGCGCCCATCTTGAAGCACCATGCGTTGGAGTAGTTCTTGGGGATGTTCTGGTTGAAAGCCTGCAGGTTGTCGGGGAATTCGATGTCGAGCTGACGGTAGGTCTTCCATCCGGTGAACTGTGCGTCGAGGGCAAATTCCCACTGCTTTGTGGGGCGGAAGCTGGCGCCGAAGCTGAGCACGTAGGGACAGGGCATCTGAGCGCTGAAATTCGATTCGTTGATGAGGCCGAGCTGGCTTTCAAGGACGTTTTCGGCAATCTTGTTGGCATAGCTGACGCAGGCAATGCCGGCATCGACTTTCATCTGCATCTTGGTGCGGAAGTTGGCGCCGACGGTCCATTTGTCGTTGATGTCGTACATCACGCCGATATTGGCGCCGAGCGACACCTGCGATGTGCCGTTGAGGTTGACGGATGCTGCGGCGGCATCGCCGAGCTGCGTGCCGGCGGCGGCGTCGAAGCTGCGTCCGGTGACGAGCGCTTTGTCGAGGTCGACCGACCCCCATGTTATCATCATGCCGAGGCCTACGGAAAGCTTAGGCGTGATGCGCCACGAAACGGTGGGCTGCACGGTGTAGATCTTGAGGTTGACTTTCTGCGAGAGCATCGAGCCGGGCCAGTTGTTGGTCCAGTCGATTGACGAGCCGTAGGGCGTGTAGAAGCTGACACCGGCCTGCAGATTGTCGTAGATGCGGAAGGCGGCGTTGACGGCGAGGGGCGTCGAGAGGCCGTTGTGGGTCTTGTAGGTTGTGCCTTCGTATTTTGCCGATACTATGGCTTTTATGCCGGTGACGGAGGCTGCGATGTCGAGGGCTTTGTTGGAGAAAGAGAGTCCGGCGGGGTTTAAAATCATGCTTTCCGAACCGAGTTTCTGAGCCACGCCTGTGTGACCCATGCCGAGCTGTTTGGCACTGAGAGTGTTGATCTGATAGCCTTCGGCTGATGCAAGGAAGGCTGTGGTGAGTGCCATCACGGCAACTGCAATCTTTTTCATAAATGCTACAAAATTGGTAAAAATCGCCACAAAGGTAAGCTTTTATTTCCATGCGGCCAAATAATGGGGCTTAATAGTGACACACGCAGATTAAACAAGCAAGTGCGAATTTACAAAAATCATCGAGACCATTCACCAA
>URWH01000032.1 GCA_900551515.1 uncultured Porphyromonadaceae bacterium | reverse complement strand
GGGGCATCGGCTATGATATGGGACGCGACATGTCAAACAAGTCGAAATTCGACGAGACATTCGTCAGCGCCTCAGTCACATGGCTCCATGAGCTCACGCCCCACCTCTTCATCGGTCCCGGCGCCGCGTTCACCTATGCCAACGCCTCCGACGTCGAGCGCCGCGAGCTGTGGAACGGGATGCCCCTTCACAGCGCCACCTACGCTCTGAGCGCCAAGCTGCAATACGACAGCCGCGACAACCTCACCGCCACACAAAGCGGCGTCCTCGCCTCGCTCGAGCAGCAGTTCAGCCCCAAATTCCTCGGCAACAGGCAGGCATTCAGCTCCACCGACCTCCGCCTCTGCTATTTCCGCAACCTCTGGCGCGGCAGCGTCCTCGCCACCCAGCTTCACGGCAAATACAGCTACGGCAACGTGCCCTGGGCCGTCATGCCATCGTTCGGCGGCAGCAACTCCATGCGCGGCTACTACGACGGCCGCTTCCGCGACAAAGGCGAGATGGACCTCACCGTCGAACTCCGCCAACACATCTGGCGCCGCAACGGCATCGTCGTCTGGGCCGGCGTCGGCACCGTGTTCCCCAAATTTTCAGATATTCAGTTCCGCCGCCTCCTCCCCAACGGAGGCATAGGCTACCGCTGGGAATTCAAGCAACGCACCAACGTGCGCCTCGACTTCGGCATCGGCAAAGGCGAAAACTCTTTTATATTCAGTATCAATGAAGCTTTCTGAACACCTCGCGGCATCACGCTCGATGACCACGCTCCTGCTCATATGGACTCTCGTTGGGTGCACCCTGCCCAATATATGGCTCGCTTTCACCGAGCACATGACCGTAATCCAGTCACTAACCAACGTCATCCTTCCGCTCGGCATCTACATGCTGCTCATGTCCATCACGCCTAAGGTCGGAAAGGCTACGCTGTGGATGATCATCCTCTTCTTCTTCGCCGCTTTTCAGAGCGTGCTCCTCTATATGTACGGCCGCTCGGTCATCGCCGTCGACATGTTTCTCAACGTCGTCACCACCAACCCCGGCGAAGTAGGCGAGCTCCTCGGCAACATGCTGTTCATCATCATCGTTGTCATCGTCATCTACATTCCTCCTATCGTCCTGGCCATTCTCGCTCAGATTCGTCACTGGCTCCTCCCCGGAAAGATTCTGAAAATCACCCGCCGCGCCTCGCTCTACACCATCGGCGCCGGCATCATCCTCTTCATTGCCGGCTTCTTCTCCGGCTCACGGCCCTATCGGCCGCACTGCGACCTCTATCCCGTCAACGTGCTCTACAATCTCTACCTTGCCTGCCAACGCACCGTCAAGGTGGCTGAATATCACGAGACATCCGCCGCTTTCACCTACAACGCCACACCCACTCACCCCGACTCGGTGCCCGAGATCTACATCGTAGTCGTGGGCGAGACATCCCGCGCCGACAACTGGCAGATCAACGGCTACAACCGCCCGACAACGCCACGGCTGATGGATCTCCCGGGCCTCACCGCTTTTCCACGCGCCATCTCACAGTCCAACACCACCCACAAAAGCGTCCCGATGCTGCTGTCACATCTTGATGCCGCCACATTCGGCGACTCTATCTACAATGTGAAAAGCCTAATCACCGCATTCAAGGAAGCCGGTTTCCACACCGCCTTTTTCTCAGCTCATAGCCGCAACCACTCATTCATCGACTTCTTCGGAGAGGAAGCCGACGAAACCAAATTCATCAAAGAGCAGGGGCTCAACAAAAAACACTACTACGACACCGACCTCCTCCCATTCCTCGACCGCAAAATCGCCGAAGGACACAAGAAACTGCTCATAGTGCTCCATGCCTATGGCTCCCACTTCAACTACATCGACCGCTATCCCGACGACCGGGCATTCTTCACACCCGACCGCCCCGCGCATGCCACTCACCACTACCGCGACAAGCAGATCAACGCCTACGACAACACCATCCGCTTCACCTCCGATTTCCTCGCCGACATCATCGGCCGGCTCAATGACTCCGGAGTCCGCACGGCCATGATCTACACCAGCGACCACGGCGAGGACATCTTCGACGACGAGCGCCGCCTCTTCCTCCACGCATCGCCCATCCCCAGCTACTGGCAGATCCACGTGCCGTTCATCGTCTGGCTGTCCGACAACTACACATCGGCCTACCCCGCAAAAGCCCGTGCGCTCTGCGGCAACGCCGGAAAATATGTAGCCTCAAGCCGCGCCTTCTTCCACACCGTCATGGATATGGCCGGCATCGCCACACCTCGCTTCAACAGCACATTCTCCGTTCTCGACAGCGCCTACACTCCCGGCACCGCCATATATCTCAACGACCACAACGAGCAAGTGCCTCTCCGCGAATGCGGAATCCTCGCCAACGACCTCCATAAACTCGACAGCCTCGGCATCCGCTGACTGCCCCCGCCCCACATCCCCACATCCCCACTCTTGCCACCAGCAAACGTCAAGGAGCGGCGGCTTCCAGCCGCCGGACACCCCGCCAACAAAGAGTAATCGCTTGATTTGCCAATTATTACGGTCACCGGCGGCTGAAAGCCGCCGCTCCTGACCACGCCTGCCTCCACGCAAAAAAAACGGCCGATTCTGTCATGGAACCGGCCGCTGTCATATAGTCTAATTTTATCACTTCCCGAGACGGCGCAGAACGATTTCCTTATCGCCTGCTTCGATTCGCAGTGAGGCGCCCTTGTCCCTGACTTTCACATCATCAAGACGGGCGAAACGACTGTAATACGTGCGCATCTTCGTCACCAGCTGAGCTTTCACAAAATCGGCCATCTGCGGACGTATAGAGTCCAGATTGGCCACCGTTGTGCCGGCCAGCGGATCCATAGTCAGCGCCACTGCATCCGGATCGACATTCACGGCAAGCGTCGACGCGTCGAGATGCACATCGATCTCATCGTCGTCAACAGCGGCCCAGCTTCCCTGTATCGTCGATGTCGCGGCGACAGAAACGCTGAACGGACGTCCAAGCGGACCTGTAGGATCCGACGGACGCTCCACCGACATATTGGTCGTCAACGTCACTGTGCCACCGGGGGCACCTTCTTCCGAAAGCGCAAACGTCAGATTGTCGGCTCCGGTCACCACGCCTGTGTTATCGTTGAATATCTCAGTTTCACCTGACTGCCACGAGCCGGCAACATCCTTGGCCAGCGCGGCCTTTTCATCACACGAACTCATGCCCGCCAGGATCACGCCCGACGCCATGAGCAGTTTCAGTAATTTCTTCATGTCTGTCACTATTCTCTGCGGAAACAACATATTTCCGGTGCTTTCATTATAAAACGCTTATGCGGCCAAAATTGTTATAACAGCCGCAGCGACAAAATAAATAAATTCGCTATATTTGCACATCAATCCAAAATTCCATCAACTGATATACCCTAATAGTTATGCCTACCAAACCGTTCCACTATCAGGAAATGTTCCCCATGTCGAAAGACAACACGGAATACTATCATCTCACATCCGACTATGTGAAAGTCGAAAACTGGGGCGGCCACGACGTCCTCGTGGTTGATCCCGAAGCTCTCACCGTGCTCTCCCGTCAGGCCACTCACGACAACGCATTCATGCTGCGCCGCGAGCACAACGAAATGGTGGCCAAGATCCTTCACGACCCCGAAGCAAGCCAGAACGACAAATTCGTCGCCCTCACGATGCTCCGCAACGCCGAAGTAGCTGCAAAAGGTCAGCTCCCCTTCTGCCAGGACACCGGCACAGCCATCTGCATCGGCAAGAAAGGCCAGAACGTCTACACCGGCGGCCACGACGAAGAGCGCATCTCCAAAGGCGTCTATCTCACTTACACTGAGAACAATCTGCGCTACTCTCAGAACGCGCCCCTCAACATGTACGACGAAGTCAACACCGGCTGCAACCTCCCCGCGCAGATCGACCTCTACGCTGTCGACGGCAACGAATACAACTTCCTATTCATCGCCAAAGGCGGCGGCTCGGCCAACAAGACCTATCTCTATCAGGAAACCAAAGCGCTCATCAACCCCAAGACGCTCCTGCCCTTCCTCGTTGAGAAAATGAAATCGCTCGGCACCGCAGCATGTCCACCCTACCACATAGCATTCGTCATCGGCGGCACATCGGCCGAAATGAACCTCGCCACCGTCAAGAAAGCATCGGCGAAATACTACGACAACCTTCCCACCGAAGGCAACGAATACGGCCACGCTTTCCGCGACATCGAACTTGAGAAACAGCTCCTCGACGAAGCCCACAAAATCGGCCTCGGCGCCCAGTTCGGCGGCAAATACTTCGCTCACGACATCCGTGTGATCCGCCTCCCGCGCCACGGCGCCTCATGCCCCGTTGGCCTCGGCGTCAGCTGCTCGGCCGACCGCAACGTAAAAGCCAAAATCAACCGCGACGGCCTCTGGATTGAAAAACTCGACGCCAATCCCGGCGAACTCATCCCCGAAGAGATGCGACGCCAGGGCGAAGGCGAGGCTGTGAAGATCAACCTCAACCGCCCCATGCCCGAAGTCCTCGCCGAACTGTCGAAATATCCCGTGGCCACACGCCTGTCGCTCAACGGCACCATCATCGTGGGCCGCGACATCGCCCACGCCAAGATCAAAGAGCGTCTCGACAAAGGCGAACCCATGCCCCAGTATCTCAAGGATCATCCCATCTACTATGCAGGCCCCGCCAAGACACCCGAAGGTATGGCCTCAGGCTCTTTCGGCCCGACGACAGCCGGCCGCATGGATCCCTACGTCGACCAGTTCCAGGCCGCAGGCGGTTCGATGATCATGATTGCCAAAGGCAACCGCTCCAAACAGGTCACCGATGCCTGCAAGAAACACGGCGGCTTCTACCTCGGTTCTATCGGCGGTCCCGCCGCTATCCTCGCCAAGGACAGCATCAAGAAAGTCGAGCTCCTCGAATATCCCGAACTCGGAATGGAAGCCATCTGGAAAATCGAAGTCGAAAACTTCCCCGCCTTCATCCTCGTCGACGACAAAGGCAACGACTTCTTCACTCAGATAGCCGAGCGCTGCAAAGGCTGCGCCCTCAAATAAACGCACATATAGCGGTCAACCTGTAGCGGCGGGTCTATACATCTCACCCCTGTAGGTTTCTCGACACCTATTCCGTGCCTATATCAGCCACACAGCCGGGAGATAAGCCCACAGACGCTTATCTCCCGGCCTTTTTTCCGGCCAGTCACACCGATCACCCGCAGACACGTCAATCCCGTTGTCCGCAGCCGCGGATCTGAACCCGCACGACAAAAGGGACTGCGACGACAAAACGCGCAGTCCCGCTATATTACACGTTGTATCTTTTTGTGACAGATCAGCCGGCGAAATTCATGAGCAGCAGCGTCGAGATGCCCATATAGATCACCATGCCCACAATGTCGTTGGTGATCGATATGAAGGGACCGGTCGCCAGCGCCGGGTCGATCTTAAAGCGTTCGAGCGTCAGAGGGACGAACGTGCCGAAAACCGACGCGAACACCACCACCGCCATCAGCGACAGCGACACCGAAAGCGTCGTGGCCAGGCTGATGCCGCCGAAGAAATAGTTGTAGATCAGCACAAGGAGCGAGATGATGCAGCCGTTGATCATGCCGATGCCAAGCTCCTTGATCAGCTGGCGCAGAGAATTACGCAGGTCAAGCGAACCGTTGGCCAGGCCCTGCACCACGATAGCCGACATTACCGCCCGTACCGCCGATCAGCGGTATGAACAGCGCAAGGGCCGGATCCATCGAAAAGCCGGTTTCAAACGTGCGCAGGATCAGCGATGTGCCTATGCCGCCTATCATGCCGATAAGCAGCCACGGCAGGCGTGCCTTGGTCTGCGTGAACATCGTGTCGTCGGTCTCCACGTCGCTCGACAGACCTGATGCCAGCTGATAGTCACGCTCCGATGACTCACGCACCTGATCCATCACGTCGTCGACCGTGATCCGGCCCACAAGACGCCCGATGGAGTCCACAACAGGCATCGCCACAAGATTGTATTTCTCAAAGTCGAGGGCCACATCGTCGATCGGAGTGTCGGCTTTCACCGAGACCGGATCCACCTCCATCACATGCTTGATTTTCGACACCGACGGATCGGTGATGAGTTTTTTCAGAGGCAGCACACCGCGGAGCTTGTTGTCGTTGTCGACCACATACACATAATATATCTCGTCGAGTTCCTCGGCCTGCATGCGCATCTGCTTGATGCACTCGGGCATACTCCAGTTCTCGTTGACCACGATCATCTCGGTGCCCATAAGGCCACCGGCCGTGTCCTCGTCATATTTCAGAAGGTCGATGATATCGCCGGCCTGCTCCACATCGTCGATATGCGAGAGGATCTCGTCGCGATCCTCCTCATCGAGCTCCTGGATGATATCCACGGCATCGTCGGTGTCGAGGTGATCGATAAACTGTTTGGCGATTTCCTCGGCAGGCATCGTCGACAGAAGCTTACGGCGGTCGTCCTCGTCAAGCTCCATAAGCACGTCAGCGGCCACATCGTCGTCGAGCAGCTTATAGAGAAACTCAGCCTCCTCCAGATCGAGTTCCTGATATAGTTCGGCAATATCCGCCGGGTGAAGCTCGCTGAGCTCCTTGCGGGCCGCAGCCTCATCGCCGTTGGCGATAATGTTACGGATATTCTCGAGGTATTCCGGAGTGTATTCTTTCATCGCTCATCAGCCGCGCATCGCGGCAATTATATTGGTTAATTCTACAAATTGATTCACCGTCAGCTGCTCGGGGCGCATACCGGCCAGCGGTGTGTCGGGCAGCGGCACGCCACCGGTGAGCTGACGCACCGAATTGCGTATCGTCTTGCGGCGCTGACCGAACGTGGTCTTGACGACGCTCTTGAACAGGCGCTCGTCACAGCCCAGATCGCTCACTCCGTTGCGGGTCATCCTGATCACGCCGCTCTTCACTTTGGGCGGCGGGTTAAACACCGTCTCGCTCACGGTGAACAGATATTCAACATCGTACCATGCCTGAAGCAGCACGCTCAGTATGCCGCGCGCCTTCGTCCCGGGACAGGCGGCCAGTCGCTCGGCCACCTCGCGCTGAAGCATGCCGGAGCAGCATGCCACACGGTCTTTATAGTCGAGCACATGGAAAAATATCTGCGACGAGATGTTGTAGGGATAATTTCCTATCACACAGAACTTTCCTTCACCCGGGAACACTTCGTTGAGATCGGTCTTCAGGAAGTCGCATTCGAGGATACGGCCTTCGGCAGCAAGCTCGGGATATTCGGCCGTCAGATAAGCCACGCTCTCCCGGTCGATCTCGGCCACTTTCACGTCGTGGCCGTCGGCCAGAAGAAACTGAGTGAGCATACCCATGCCGGGGCCCACCTCAATCACAGGCATCCCCTTGAAGTCGTCAAGCGTCGACGCTATGCGCCGCGCCACCGACAAATCGGTGAGAAAATGTTGGCCTAACGCCTTTTTCGGCTTTACTTTCTGCATCTTTATGCCTCCTGACTGTTAATTGGTTCGCTTCTGTTTCTCGATAAGCCGCACTGACGGCGCTACAAAATTATAAAAACATTTTAAAACCCCGCCCCTGTCGCTTAAAGTTTGTCAAATTATTTCTACCTTTGCAATGTTAACAACCCGCTACTTACATGAAACGCATCCTCTTTTTTCAGATCATGATTGCGACCGCCCTGGCCGCTTTCGCCTGGGGGCAGAAAGGTCATGACGTCACAGCCTGCATCGCTGAACAGCATCTCACACCCGCTGCCCGACAGGCCGTCGACAGCATCCTCTCCGGCCGCTCGATGATCTACTGGGCCAACTGGCTCGACAACGCAAGCCACACGCCCGACTACGCTTACACCAAAACGTGGCACTATAAAAACATTGACGAAGGCGTGCGCTACGAAGAAGCACAGGCCAATCCCGCCGGCGACATCGTCACCGCCATAAAAGCTCAGATGGAAACTCTCTCCGGCAGCAACGCCACCCCCGGGCAGAAAGAGCTCGCCATGAAAATACTCATCCACATCATGGGCGACATGCACCAGCCGATGCATCTCGGACACGCCACCGACCTCGGCGGCAACCGCACGAAGGTGCGCTTCTTCAACCGCGACACCAATCTCCACTCGATATGGGACAGCAACATCCCCGAATCCGCCCACAAATGGAGCTACTCCGAATGGCAGCAGCAGATCGACCGCACGACGCCCGAAGAAGAGGAATCGTTAATCAGCGGCTCGGTCGACGACTGGGCTAAGGAAAGCCTCGCCCTCGCCAGCCTCATCTACAGCCGCATTGCCCCAGGCTCCAACGTTTCCTACAACGACATCGCCGACTGGACTCCGACGGTCGAGATGCAGTTTCTCCGCGGCGGACTCCGTCTGGCCCACATCCTCAACATCCTCTTCGACCCCGCCTACGCTTCTTCGCATCAGGCGCCATACACTCCCGCGCAATAGAGCCGGTTCTAACATAACGAACGATCCCCGCAACTCAGGCATTACTGCCTGTGCTGCGGGGACCTCCCTTTCAACTAATCGTACTTTTTTTCTGTGCAATGTTGCTGCGCCGCCTTATGTGATCACGCGCTTGGCTCCGATATATGCGCGGCTGTAATAACCGCCGTCGGGGAATTTCTGATACGTGATGCCCTTTTTCGTCGAGGCGTGGATGAAGGTCACGCTGCCGGTCGACTCATCGACGTCGACCACAATTCCCACATGCCCCACCTGGCCTTTGCCGGAACGCGGGCTTGAGAAAAACATCAGATCGCCCGGACGCAGATCGTCGCGGTCCACTTTTGTGCCCTGCGTAAATTGCATGCGCGAGGTGCGCGGCAGTTCTATGCCGCCGTGGCGGAACACATAGCCGGTAAATCCCGAGCAGTCAAACGATTTCGGCCCCGTGGCGCCCCACACATATTTGCGGCCGAGGAAACGCGAGGCATATTCCGTAAGCTCGCGCACTGTCTCAGCCGACGGATCGGCAATCACCTCCTGAAGCTCCGTTGTGTCAACCGCCACCACCAGAGGCGACGGTTCGGCAACTTCGTTCACCGGACGGTGAATCTCACCGCTGTTGATGATATTGGTTGCGCCGGCCGAAAATATTGATGTAATCACAATGGCTATTGCAGCAAATTTATTCATAATATTAGAGAGTATTCGTGTTAATATGGTATTGGATAAGGTCGGAAAATCATTCCGTCTGATCAACGGCAACATCATCACAATCACGCCGTTGTCAACTGTTTTGCGGCACAAAGATACAACATCCGAAAGCCCATGTCAACCCCCGCCGCCGGCCGTCACACTATTTAGGTTAACGTCTCTGAATTTTACCGACCTCGAAGCTTCAGATTTTAATAACTCCAACAGACCGACGGACCTATCACATTATACATCAAAGGCTTGCACCACAGCCGCCACCATGACGCATTACAATTTTTTGCCCGTTTTAACATCCCTGTTCACATGATTTAGCACACGCTCTATACCAGGCAACTGCTCACCTATGCAAACATATTGGCTACAAGCGAATTGTAGGGACGCACGAGCCGTGCGTTCACACACTGGCTACCAGCACCTTACATCATTTCGGATAGGTGAGTAGTTACTATACCAGCCCGAGCTCACGCTCAAGCATCTCGGCGGCATCGGCCACGCAGTCGTTGCAGTCGCGCAGCGGACATCCCGTGCCAATGCCCTTCAGATCGCGGCAAACAGTCGCGCCGTTGCGCTCACGGAAGGCCGTGAGGATCTTCTTCATGGCAGCGCGCGAACGCATCCGGTCTTTTATCACCGCGCCGGTCACCACGCCGGCGCCCACGAGCGCACCACAAGTGCCCTCCATCGTGCCCATCCCGGTGCCGAACGATGCGGTCACCGCCAGGATCACATCCTCGTCGAGTCCGGCGATATCGGCATATGTCATCGCAACAGCCTGCGCGCAGTTGTATTTTCCGCTGCGCTTGCGGTCGGCGGCCTGTTCTTTTCTTGATTCCATAATCAGTTGGTCAGTTCTTGTCCCTGCAGGTAAACCCGGCGTATCACCGGCGTCGCATAGGCATACGGCATGAAAGCCAGCGACGGCAGCGGGTCGGTAATATAAAAATTGGCTATCTTGCCCGGCGTTATCGAGCCGTAGTCACCGAGCGCATCCATAGCGGCGGCGCCATTGACGGTCACGGCATTAAGCGACTCTTCGGGCGTCAGTTTCAGCTTGATGCAGCCGAGCGACATCACCATGCGCATATTGCCCGAGGGCGACGACCCGGGATTGTAGTCCGAAGCCAGCGCCACCGCCGCGCCCGCGTCCACGAGCTGCCGCGCCTTTCCGTAGGGCATCCCGAGGAAAAACGACGCTCCGGGGAGCACCGTGGCCACCGTGGCCGAGTCCTTCAGCAGCGCTATCTCCTCATCGCCGATGCGTTCGAGATGGTCCACCGACAGAGCGCCGTGGGCCACGCCCGTCTGCACGCCGCCCGAAACGGCGAGCTCGTTGGCATGAATCTTCGGCCGCATCCCGTAGCGGGCGGCTGCCTCGAGTATCTGTGCCGTCTGGGCAGGTGTGAAAAATCCCGCGTCGCAGAACACATCCACAAACTCCGCCAGTCCTTCGGCCGCAACAGCCGGCAGCATCTCGGCCACGAGCATGTCCACATAATCCTGCTGGCGGCCGGCATATGCCCTGCCCACGGCGTGAGCGCCGAGAAACGTGGCACGCACATGCGCCGGCACCGTCTCGGCGATGCGCGCTATCACACGCAGCATCTTCAGCTCCGACTCCACCGTCAGCCCGTAGCCGCTCTTGATCTCAAGGCAGCCCGTGCCCATGCGCATCACTTCTTCAACGCGCCGCATCGACTGCCGCAGCAGCTCCTCCTCGGGCGTACGCTGCAGCAGGTCGGCCGAATTCAGTATGCCGCCGCCGCGCCGCGCTATCTCTTCATAGCTGAGCCCGCGTATCTTATCCTCAAACTCCTGCTCGCGGCTGCCGGCATACACTATATGTGTGTGTGAGTCGCAAAACGACGGAAACAGAGCGCCGCCGCCGGCGTCGACCACCTCTTCCGTGCCGTCGGTGACCGGAAAGTCGGCCATCCGGCCCCACGAATGAAAGCGGGAGCCTTCGATGCGCAGCCACGCATCCTCAACGATCTCCGTGCGGCTCATCCGCGCGCCCCGCAGCGCATCGCGGCACTCCGCAGCCACGCCGACAAGCATTCCGATATTGGCTATTATCATGACTGAGAGCGCAGAAATTCAACCGACTTCTCGATGATCGGCGACATCACCGTGTCCTGACTCACAAACGGCACCGTCTTGCGGTATTCGGTATGCCACTCTTCAAGCGCCGGCGACGTGTGCAGCGGACGGCGAAGGTCAAGCGCCTGCATGGCGTTGATCAGCTCTATAGCAAGCACGCGCTCCGTATTGTCGACGATGCGGCACAGCTTCGTCGCCGAGTTGCCACCCATCGACACATGGTCTTCCTGACCCTGCGACGACGGAATGGTGTCGCAGCTCGTAGGCCAGCACAGGCCTTTCGACTGGTTGACGATCGACGCCGCGGCATATTGCGGTATCATGAATCCGCTGTTCAGCCCCGGATGCGCCACCAGAAACGACGGCAACCCGCGGCTCCCCGATATCAGCTGATAGATGCGGCGTTCGCTTATGCTTGCCAGCTCGGCAACGGCCACCGCCAGGAAGTCCATAGGCAGCGCTATCGGCTCTCCGTGGAAGTTGCCGGCCGACACAATGATATCCTCGTCGGGGAAGATGGTCGGGTTGTCGGTCGGACTGTTGATTTCTGTTTCAATCACACTGCCGACATAGTTGAGCGTGTCCTTAACGGCGCCATGCACCTGAGGCATGCAGCGGAACGAATAGGGGTCCTGCACATGAGTCTTCGGGCGTCCGATCATCTCGCTTCCTTCGAGCCAGTGACGGATGGCGCGCGCTGTGGCAAGCTGTCCCGGATGCGGGCGCACGGCATTCACCTCATCGCCAAACGGCTCTATGCGGCCATCGAAAGCATCCAGCGACAGCGCCCCGATCTTGTCGGCCAGCGCGCTGAGCCGACGCGCTTTCAGGATGGCATGCACGGCGTGCGACGACATGAACTGGGTGCCGTTAAGCAGCGCCAGTCCCTCTTTCGACACCAGGTGCACAGGCTTCCAACCCTTCTCTTCGAGCACTTCGCCTGATGGACGCACTTCGCCCTTATAATACACTCTACCCAGTCCGATCAGCGGCAGACACATATTGGCCAGCGGCGCCAGATCGCCCGACGCACCGAGCGACCCCTGCTGATACACCACAGGTATAACATCCTCGTTGAACATGTCGACGAGCCTCTGCACCGTCGAAAGCTGCACGCCCGAGTTGCCGAACGACAGCGACATCACTTTCGTCAGCAACATGATCTTCACGATCTCCGGATCGACAAGCTCGCCGCAGCCGCACGAATGTGATTTCACCAGATTCTCCTGCAGCCGCGAAAGGTCGTCCTTGCCTATCGAAATGTTGCACAGCGAGCCGAAACCGGTCGTGATCCCGTAGACAGGCTCGGTGCAGCTCTCGATTTTATCGTCAAGATAGCGTCGGCAACGCTCAATGCGAGCCCTCGACTCCTCGCTCAGCGCGAGTTTCATTTTCTTATCGATTATTTCCCCGACGCGTTCGATGGTCAGACGCGCAGGGCTAATATGGTGTACCATTGTATGATATTTGGTTATTGTTTTGAAAATGCTTTTTCTATCACTTCGTCCGACGCTATGTTGGGCATCGTCACCTTAAGGCCGGGCGTGCGATCCATCTCGCGTTTTATCGCCGACATAGCACCTTCGTTACGGGCCCAGCTGCGGCGGGCTATGCCGTTGTTCACGTCCCACAGCAGCATCTCGCTGATATGGCGCGAAGCATCGGCCGAGCCGTCGATCACCATGCCGAAGCCGCCATTGATCACTTCGCCCCAGCCCACGCCGCCGCCGTTGTGCAGGGCGATGTAGCTCATGCCGCGGGCAGCGTTACCAGCGTAGCACTGGGTCGCCATCTCGGCCATGATGTTGGAGCCGTCCTTGATGTTGCTGGTCTCACGGAAGGGCGCGTCGGTTCCGCCGGTATCGTGATGGTCACGGCCAAGGATGACGGGGCCGATCTCGCCGTTGCGGACCATTTCGTTGAACTTGAGCGCGAGGTTCATGCGGCCCATGGCGTCCTGATAAAGGATGCGGCACTGGGTGCCGACGACCAGCTTATTCTTCTCCGCGTCGCGGACCCAGACGTAGTTGTCGTAGTCCTGATAGCGGCGGTTGTGCGCCTTGATAT
>URWH01000031.1 GCA_900551515.1 uncultured Porphyromonadaceae bacterium | reverse complement strand
TGAATCGTTTGATCTCCAATGCGTGCGAAATTCCGAGTGAGAAAATTAAGAGCGGACAACTGGCGGATTATGAATGGCAACAGCTGGATTATAAGTTGCGTGATCTTTTGGATGCTCCGCTGTATGTAGATGATACACCTTCATTGTCAGTGTTTGAACTTCGTACAAAAGCTCGACGCCTGGTACGCGAACATGGAGTAAGGATTATTATTATCGACTACCTTCAGTTGATGAATGCGAGTGGTATGGCATTCGGCAGCCGTCAGGAAGAGGTGAGTACGATTTCTCGTTCGTTGAAAGGATTGGCGAAAGAGTTGAATATTCCGATTATAGCCTTGTCACAGTTGAATCGTGGTGTGGAAAGTCGTGAAGGTGAAGAAGGTAAACGTCCGCAGTTAAGTGACTTGCGTGAGTCGGGAGCCATTGAGCAGGATGCCGATATGGTGTGTTTTATTCACCGTCCGGAATATTATATGCGTTCCGGAGTCGACGCCAACGACCGTGATATCCGCGGCCTTGCGGAGTTTATCGTCGCAAAACACCGCAGCGGCCGTGTGGATGATGTCGAGTTGCGTTTCAAAGCCGAGTTTGCCCGCTTTGAAAACTGGTCGGGTCAGGACGTGCCTTCGGGCCTGACCGCAATCGAGTCGAGCCTCAACAGCGGTCAGGCAAATCCCTTCGCTGACAACTCCCTGAGCGGCGGATCGGCAGATTTCCTCAGCGGCAGCAGCGAAGAGCCAACGCCATTCTGATCAATGATAATCCCGCAAGCGTGTTGCGGGTCTCTTAATATAATGTGATGCCGGCGGAAAATTTTTTTCGTCGGTTAAACTTTTTTTACTGGTGTGATGTTAAAAAGTAAAATTAAAATTAACCCAACAAATTTATCCATTATGAAAAAGATTTTATCATTGATCGCACTCGCAGTAATAAGTGTGGGCGCTTTCGCACAGAAACTTGACAAGGCCGAAGCTCGTCAGCTTAAAGCTTTCTTCGCTCAGACAGCAGAAAAGGACGGCACTAACGCCAACGCGCTGAAAGTGTCGGACGTCAACAATCTCGCAGCCGTGGAAGGTCTGACTATCGAAGGCGGTCATGTCACAGCCATTGAATGGAAGGACAAAAACCTTGCCGGATCGCTTGACCTCTCAGGATTCAAAGCCCTGAAGAAAGTCGACGTTTCGCGCAACCGCATTTCTTCCATCGACGTATCCGACAACCCTGTACTCGCCGATTTCAACGCTTCACGCAATGTGCTGACAGCTGTGAATTTCGCCAATTGTCCCGCACTTACCAAAATCGCCGTCTATAAGAACCGTCTTACCGATGTTTCGCTCGAAACAGTGCCGATGCTTGAGAATCTCAACGTGTCCAACAACCTCTTCGTTGAGCTCAACGTGTCCAACACCAAATCGCTTAAGACTCTCAACTGCCAGGGTTGCCACCTCGAAACCCTTATGGTAAGCGGATGCACCAATCTTCAGAATCTCTACTGCGGCTACAACAAGCTGACATCGCTTAACCTCTTCGGTGTAGAGAATCTTCAGAACCTCAATATCGACGACAACGAGATCACAACGATGATCGTTTCCGGTCTTCCCGCACTCAGCACCTTCGTTTGCTCCGACAACCGCATGACCACACTCGGTGTGCGCAACTGCGACCGACTGATCGACCTCGTATGCTCCTACAACGATCTTACCAACCTGAGCGTTGAGGGATGCCCCAACCTGACATTCGTCGATTGCTCCTACAACGACCTTACACAGCTCGACCTCAGCAACCTCACTTTCCTGCAGCGCCTGCTTTGCAACAACAACCAGCTCAACACACTCGACGTTTCGTTTGACAGCGCACTGGTTTATGTAAACTGCCGTTACAACTTCATCACCGACTTCCGCACCATCGGTTGCAACAACCTGAGAATGGTCGCCTGCCAGTGGAACTTCTGATAGGCCTTCAATCTGCCACTGCGGCAGATACAACATAGCAAGTGTTGCCCCGGAGAAAACGCGAAAGCACCTTCGTCCGGGGCAATATTTTGTGTATTTGTGGATAATTCGCTAATTTTGCATCCAATATTACCGCATCTACAATGACCACCGATATAAAGAAAATAAGGAACTTCTGCATCATAGCCCATATCGACCACGGCAAGAGCACTCTCGCCGACCGTCTTCTGGAATATACCAACACCGTAGGACAGAAGGAAATGCAGGCTCAGGTGCTTGATGATATGGATCTCGAGCGCGAGCGCGGCATCACCATCAAAAGCCACGCCATCCAGATGGAATACAAACATGACGGCGAGAACTATATCCTCAATCTTATAGACACTCCGGGGCATGTCGACTTTTCCTATGAAGTGTCGCGGTCCATTGCCGCATGCGAAGGCGCGCTGCTCATTGTTGATGCGGCGCAGGGCATTCAGGCTCAGACGATTTCAAATCTTTATATGGCCATCGACAACAATCTCGAAATAATCCCCGTAATCAACAAGATTGATCTCGACAGTGCCAAGCCCGATGAGGTCGAGGACCAGATCGTGGATATGCTCGGCTGCGATCATTCCGACATCATACGTGCCAGCGGTAAAACCGGTCAGGGCATACCTGAGATTCTCGAGGCTATCGTCAACCGCATTCCGGCTCCGGTGGGTGATTCCTCAGCCCCTCTTCAGGCTCTGATCTTTGACTCGGTGTTCAACCCATTCCGCGGCATTATCGCTTACTTCAAGATTGTCAATGGCACGCTGCGCGACGGCGATTTCGTGAAATTCGTTTCGACCGGCAAGGAGTATCATGCCGATGAGATCGGTGTGCTGAAACTCAACCTTTCGCCCCGTAAAGAGCTGTCGGCCGGCAATGTGGGTTATATCATTTCTGGCATAAAGACATCGCGCGAGGTGCGCGTCGGCGATACAATCACGCATGTTGAAGAACCGTGCGACAAGGCTATCGAGGGATTTCAGGAGGTGAAACCGATGGTGTTTGCCGGCGTTTATCCCATTGACGCCGAAGATTTTGAAAATCTCCGCGCTTCGCTTGAAAAGCTTCAGCTCAATGACGCCTCGCTTACATTCCAGCCTGAGAGTTCGATGGCGCTCGGTTTCGGCTTCCGTTGCGGTTTCCTCGGATTGCTGCACATGGAAATTGTGCAGGAACGCCTCGGACGCGAATTCGGCATGGACGTGATTACGACAGTCCCCAACGTGTCCTACCGCGTCTACGACAAGCGCGGCGACATGGTGGAGGTGCACAATCCCTCCGGACTGCCCGATGCCACACTGATCGAGCGCATCGAGGAACCTTACATAAGGGCTTCCGTGATCACGGCCGCACAGTTTATCGGGCCGATCATGACCCTTTGCCTGGGAAAACGCGGCGAGCTCGTGAAGCAGGAATACATCTCCGGCAACCGCATGGAGATCATATTCGATATGCCCCTCGGCGAGATAGTCATCGACTTCTACGACAAGCTCAAGAGCATCTCAAAAGGCTATGCATCGTTTGACTATCATCTTCACGATTTCCGCCCTTCGCGCCTCGTGAAGCTCGACATACTGCTTAACGGCGAGAGCGTCGACGCGCTGAGCACGCTGACTCATGCCGACAATGCCGTGACGTTCGGCCGCCGCATGTGTGAGAAACTCAAGGAGCTCATCCCGCGGCAGCAGTTCGACATCGCCATCCAGGCCGCAATCGGCGCCAAGATCATAGCCCGCGAGACTATCAAGGCTGTGCGCAAGGACGTTACGGCAAAGTGTTATGGCGGTGACATATCGCGTAAACGCAAGTTGCTCGAGAAACAGAAACAGGGGAAAAAGCGAATGAAACAGATCGGCTCGGTCGAGGTGCCGCAGAAAGCATTCCTTGCCGTGCTGAAGCTCGACTGACGCTCTTCGTGTTGTCGTGGCGAACCATTGTGCCCGCAGCGACGTTAATGTTAAAAACGTAAAGCATTGCGCGCTTTGCCTCGGCGGCTATGCGTTGCCGGAACATCTATTTTACCCACATTATGAGGAAATTTCATTATATCGAGGATAAGAATTGCCCGGAACCGGACGACACTACCGAAGAAGAACAGCCGTTTTATGCCGCGCGACAGGCGCTGCGACGCCATGCCAACGGCGGCAACATCCTGATGCTTGCCACTGTGATTGCGCTCATTGTGGCAAATATTCCGGCCATCAACAGCTATTATTTTGAATTCTGGAACGAGCCGCTGCGCCTGCAGATCGGTTCTTTCAATCTCTTCAGTCACAGCGGGCATCCGATGACGATGCTTCAGTTTATCAATGACGCTCTGATGGCCGTATTTTTCTTCTCGATCGGCCTGGAGATCAAACGTGAGGTCCTGGTCGGTGAGCTCGCTTCCTTCCGTCAGGCTCTTCTTCCCATAGTGGGTGCAATCGGCGGTATGGCAATGCCAGTCGTCATATATTTGTTTTTTGGATACGGGACTGACTATCAGGGCGGCGCGGCCATACCGATGGCAACCGACATAGCATTCTCGCTCGGCGTGCTTGCCATTCTCGGATCGCGTGTGCCTCTCACTCTGAAGATATTTCTGACAACGCTGGCTGTGGTTGACGATATAGGCGGCATCATAGTGATAGCCGTGTTCTACAGTTCCCACATAGAGTGGATGCTTCTTGTCTATGCCGTCGCATTGCTGGGGCTGCTTCTGCTCGGATCACGCATGCACATCAAGAGCAAGGTGTTTTATCTCGTCATCGGCGGCGCCGTGTGGTTCCTCTTCCTCAATTCCGGCATACACCCCACCATTGCCGGCGTGCTTGTGGCATTCTGCGTTCCGGCGACACCGGTGTTCGCTCCGATCAAGTATGTGCGTGACATCCGCGGCGCGATCGCCCGGTTCCGTCAGGACGATGATGAATCGCTTTGCCGGCGGTCGATACTCGATAAAGATCAGATGAACTGGCTAAAAGAGATTGAATCGGCTTCCGATAAGGTCATATCGCCCCTTCAGGATCTGGAGGACTCGCTCCATCCGATCGTCAACAATTTCATCGTGCCCCTGTTTGCATTCGCCAACGCCGGCATCTTCTTGCTCGACATGGATCCGTCAACTCTTTTCGAGGGGATCAGCCTGGCTATTATATGCGGTCTGTTCATAGGTAAATTCCTGGGCATCCTGACTTTTTCATGGCTCACCGTGAAGCTGGGCTTCGCCCCGCTGCCAAAGGGGTGCAACTGGAAGATGATGAGCTCGATTGCCGTGTTGGGCGGCATCGGATTTACGGTTTCGCTGTTCATCGCCAACCTGTCGTTTGGCGGTGGTGACGCAGGAGCTAACTATCTGCTGCAGCACGCCAAGATTGGCATCGTTGTAGGATCCGTTCTTTCGGGGATAGTCGGCTTCCTCTTGCTGCATCATTTCCTGCCGGCCCAAAAAAGCAGAAAAGAGAAAGCCTCGGGCAACTGATTTCCCAATTATTTCCATCGGTTTACCCCTTCATGTATCGCCGGCGTCCCGTTTTTGTAAAAAAAAGTGGGATACCGGATAAATAATTATGCGTTAAAATTGCGTATTTCACAATTGTTTGTTAATTTTGACGCGAAATGTTAACGACGAATTGCTGAGTGATGATCATTCCGCACAACAATTACAGATTTTAATTGTTAACATAATAAAGATTAAAATGCCGCTTCGGCGGACGAAACACGATTGATAATGAAAAAGTCAATAATTTGGCTGTTAGCGATAATAATGGGCATCACGTTTGCGGGGCTGCTTTATATACAGGTGCTGTATATGAAAAATGTAGTCAGGCTGCGTGACGAATATTTCTCTCAGGGCGTAAAACGCAGTCTATCGGAGGTGGCCGGCAATCTCGAAAAGTCAGAGACGCGCCGTTTCCTCATTGAGGATGTGCTCGAAGGGGATTTGTATGATCCGTCGGTCGGCGCACTGCTGACTATGCCCGTGAGCCAGTCGGTGATCAACGACACTTATACGGTGCCGGCAAAGCCGGGCTCGCAGCCGATACCGCAGCATATGCCTCCGGCACCTGTGATCAATCCTGAGATAAGGTTTTCACAGGGACAGCCCGCACTTATGCCTCCGCCATCGTCGGTGAGCGAGCGCATCAAGTCACAGTATCTTCATCAGAGGGCGTTGCTCGATGAGGTGGTGATAAATATCCTCAGTGAATCGGGCAATCTGCCAATTGAGGAGCGTGCCGATTCGGCCGCGGTCAGCGACCTGTTGAAAATGCACCTTGAATCAAACGGTATCACACTGCCGTTTGAATTTGCTATTGTCAACCGCATGGGCGGGGTGGTCTACAAGACACAGGGCTTCGACCCCTCGGCGCTCGACAACAACAATACGTTCGTGCAGCAGTTGTTTCCCAACGACAGCCGCACGCGCACCAATTATCTGAAAGTGTATTTTCCGGACAAGAAAGACTATATCTATCACTCGATAAAATTTCTTGTGCCGTCGTTTTTCCTGACCATCCTGTTGCTCATATTGTCGGTTTACACCATTGTGGTTGCCTTCCGGCAGAAAAAACTCACGGAGATGAAAAACGATTTCATCAACAATATGACGCACGAATTCAAGACGCCGATTTCGAGCATATCTCTTGCCGCACAGATGCTTAACGACAACACTGTGCGCAAATCGCCGAAGATGCTCGAGCACATTTCGTCAGTGATCAACGACGAAACGAAGCGATTGCGTTTCCAGGTTGAAAAAGTGCTTCAAATGTCGATGTTCGACCGTCAGAAGGCCTCGCTGAGGCTTCAGGAAATCGATGCCAATGCCGTGATAGCCAATATTTCCAATACGTTTAAACTGAAAGTTGAACGTTATGGCGGGGCTATCAGCACCAACCTCGATGCCGAGGATGCCATCGTGGCAGTCGACGAGATGCATTTCACCAACGTGATCTTCAACCTGCTCGACAATGCGGTGAAATACCGCAATGAGGAGCGGCCTCTGAATCTGCAGATCTCCACACACGATGTGGCCGGCGACAGACTCGAGATCATCGTGGCCGACAACGGTATAGGAATCCGCAAGGAAGACCTTAAGCGCGTATTTGAAAAATTCTATCGCGTTTCGACCGGCAACCGCCACGATGTGAAAGGCTTTGGCCTCGGACTGGCTTATGTCGAAAAGATGATCCGTGAATTCGGGGGCGACATCCACGTTGAGAGTGAATTGAATAAAGGAACAAAATTTATTATAAAATTACCGTTAACTAAAATTTGACAATTATGGAAGACCGTTTGCGTATTTTATTGTGCGAGGACGACGAGAATCTCGGAATGCTGCTCCGGGAGTACCTTCAGGCCAAAGGCTACAATGCCGATCTTTTCGCTGATGGTGAAAGCGGCTACAAAGCCTTTTTAAAAGGGAAATATGATTTGTGTGTTCTTGACGTGATGATGCCTAAGAAGGACGGTTTTGCACTTGCTCAGGAAATCCGCACTGTCAATTCGGAAGTGCCTATCATTTTCCTTACTGCAAAATCGATCAAGGAAGATATTCTTGAAGGCTTCAAGATCGGAGCTGACGATTATATTACCAAACCGTTCTCGATGGAGGAACTCGTGTTCCGTATTGAAGCCATCCTCCGCCGCGTCCGTGGCAAGAAGGGCAAGGAAGTGACCATGTACCGCATCGGCAAGTTTACTTTCGACACTCAGAAACAGGTGCTGATGTTCGGCGACAAGGTTACGAAACTCACCACCAAGGAGTCGGAATTGCTGAGCCTTCTCTGCGCTCATGTCAATGAGATTCTCGAGCGTAACTATGCCCTGAAGACTATCTGGATCGACGACAACTATTTCAATGCACGAAGCATGGATGTCTATATCACGAAGCTCCGTAAGCATCTCCGTGAAGATCCGTCGATCGAAATCATCAACATCCACGGCAAGGGCTATAAGCTGATCGCTCCCGATCCTGAATCTCAGGCCTGACCGGACAGATCCGATCACATCCTAAAAAACGGAGGTTGCGCCATATTTGTGACGCAGCCTCCGTTGGTTATCGGGGCATATAATCCGTTGATCTATGGATATTAAAAGCCCCTTCCTTCAAGACTTTTGCCGGCGGGAAGGGGCTATATGAGATTAATGGACTCGGTCAGATCATTTGAGGTTGACGCGGGTGAGGTTGACAGCGGCATTGCCGTTGGCGTTGCGGAGCACTGCGGTGTCGTCAGTTCCGCCCGGCTGTACGCTGGTCACCGTGCTGAGTGCTGAAAGCAGTGCCTGCTCTGTGGCGATGGCGGGGCAGGTCATTCGCGTAGTCAGCAGATCGGTGAAGGAGATGGAGTTCTGAACATCGGGGTTGACGGTGGCTTTGCCGTTGAGTGTGTTGCAGCCTGCATTGCCGTGAATGCTGTGCTGGTCGAGGTCGATGACCAGGACGATTTCGAGGTCGGGATCGACACTTGCGCCATTGACTGCGGTGACAGCCCAGGCGCCGTTGATGAATGAGGTTTCAAAACGGCGGAGCACCATCATGTTTGTGCCTTCGGCATTGTTGAGATAGAGGTAGTATTCGAGACCGGATTTCTCGATGCGGTAGGATGTGACGTTGTTGAGCGCCATGTTCATGCCCACTTCATATTTTGCGTCGGGGCACATGCGCATCGTTGAGATGAAATCGGATGTGCGTTTCATCTGTCCGCCGGGTGTGACGGCATACTCACCGTTGAGGTAGTTGCAACCGTCGTAAGCGTAGGTTTTCACTAAGAATGGATTGGAGGCATCTTCGCCGAATTCGATGTAGGGGCGGTCGGTGCCGTCGACCTTTGCATTGCCGATAGTGGTAGCGGTCCACGTGCCGAAAAGCAGTTTGTGGATGGCGCCTTCGGTTTGGCTGAGTGTCTCGGTCTGCACAACCCCGGCTTTGTCGGTAGTAACCTGATTGTTTGTCTTGCATGCTGTCATTGCGGTGAGGGCAGTGGCAGAAGCGATTAAGAGAAAATTGATTTTCATGTCTTGAAATTTGATTTTGATGTTGCTGATATGATCAAGACTGAGAGCCTGCTGCAGGCGCGGCGGTCTCAGTATAAAAATAGAATGCTTGGTGACGCAAAATGTTCGCATCGTGCCGCATTTACATCATAGCGCAAAGATAGTGAATTTATTGCGAGAGGTCATTATTTGTTGTAATTTTGTGGTCGCAAAACAGGCTATTTATGTATCTGAAGCTGTTTACAACGTTTTTCAAAATCGGCGCTTTTACGTTCGGTGGCGGATGGGCCATGATTTCGATTATTGAACGTGAGATCGTCGACCGTCGCCATTGGATTGACCGTGAGGAATTTCTCGATCTGCTCGCTGTGGCTCAGTCGTTGCCCGGCATTCTTGCGGTGAACATCTCTGTTGCCGTGGGCGATAAGATCAAAGGCGTGAAGGGGAGTGTGGTGTCGGCACTCGGCACCATCCTGCCGTCGTTTATGATGATACTGGCGATTGCTATATTCCTGACGCCGGAGGTGATAAAGTCGAATGCCACGGTGACGGCAATTTTTAAGGGTATCCGCCCGGCTGTAGTGGCGCTTATCATAGCTCCGGTGATCACTTCCGGACGCGCCGCCGGCATCACGTGGCGCACGGTGCTGATTCCCGCTGCGGTGGCACTGCTGATATGGTCGAAATGGCCTGTGGTGTCAAATCCTATCCTGTACATTTTTCTCGGCGGACTGCTTGGCTATGTGTGGTTTGTCCGTCAGCACCGCCGGCTGCAGGAGTCTTCCGCCGAAAAAAACAACGAAAAAGAGAGTAAGCCATGATATATCTTAAACTGATGTGGGCTTATCTGAAAATAGGCCTTTTCGGATTCGGCGGCGGTTATGCCATGCTTTCGCTTATCGAGAGCACCATCGTAGGTTCGGGCTGGATCACAGAGCAGATGTTCACCGATATCGTGGCTATATCGCAAATGACGCCGGGCCCTATCGGCATCAACTCGGCCACTTATATCGGTTATGTGGCTCCGGGTGTGACCGATCCGGCTTTCGCCACTCCGTTTTGGGGCGTTGTCGGATCGCTGTTATGCACGCTTGTGGTGGTGGTGCCGTCGTATATTCTGACGCTTTATGCGAGCCATTTCATTCGCCGTCACCGCGATTCGGCCTATGTGAAAGGCGTTTTCTCGGGTCTGCGGCCTGTGGTGGTGGGCCTGATAGCTTCGGCGGCTATGCTGCTTATGAACGGGGCAAATTTCGGCACCGTGCCTACTGATATCGTCATCTCAGTGGCAATCTGCATTGCATCGTTTGTGATGGTGTATTTCCTGAAGTGGCATCCTATTCTGGTGATTTCCCTTGCCGGGCTGACCGGTTTCATTTTATTCTGAAAGATATATCTGTAATGGACTACGAGTCGACTCTTGAGTTCTTGTTTAATCAGCTGCCGGTGTTTGAAAATGACGGCTCGTCGGCTTATAAGCCCGGCCTTGAGCGTGTGCTTGCGCTATCGGAGGCTTACGGTAATCCGCACCGCAGGCTCAGGGCTGTTGTTCACGTGGCCGGGACCAATGGAAAAGGGTCGACGGCCCATACGCTTGCAGCTATATTCCAGTGTGCCGGCTATCGCACCGGTTTGTTCACGTCGCCGCATCTCGTGGATTTCCGTGAACGCATCCGCGTTAACGGCCGCAAGATCGGCCGGGAAGAGGTGGTAGCATTCACCGAGCGGTTCCGCCGGTCGTGCTCCGGGCTGAACCCTTCGTTTTTCGAGCTGACCACCGTCATGGCCTTCGATCATTTTGTCAAAGAGGATGTCGATGTGGCGGTGGTGGAAGTGGGTCTGGGAGGCCGGCTCGACAGCACCAATATCGTGGATCCCGATCTGAGCGTCATCACCAACATATCGCTCGACCACACCGCGCTGCTTGGCAATACGCTTGAAGCCATCGCGGCAGAGAAAGCAGGAATTATCAAGCCCGGGAAGCCCGTGGTGATAGGTGAATCGTCAGGCTCCGTGCGTGAGGTGTTTGCCCGCAAGGCTTCGGAGATGAACGCTCCTATACGTTATGCCGATACCGACAGTGAAATCGCCAAGGCCGTGACCGACGGGCGCGGAATGGCGGAAGTATATGCCACGCGCAGCTTCGGCACCGTTACGGGTGAGTTGTGCGGCAGCTATCAGCATGCCAATGCCAACACGGTACTGACGGCCGTTAAAGCGCTCCGCGGTCTCGGCTTCCGGCTTCCGGATGAGGCTGTAAAGGAAGGCTTTGCCAATGTGTGCGGCCTGACCGGTCTGGCCGGCCGATGGATGAAGCTTGGCGACGAGCCATTGAGGGTGTGCGATACAGGTCACAACCCGGGGGGATGGCACTATCTGTCGTCGCAAATAGCGGGGCTGCACGGCCGCAAGCATATAATAGTCGGCTTTGTGGGCGATAAGGACGTGGAGGAGATCATGCGTGAGATTGCTCGATACAATTCCGGCGCTCGGTTTTATTTCACCGCTCCTTCCAGTCATCGCCGATTGCCAGAAGATGAGCTGTTTTCGATAGCCCGGAGTGCTGGTCTCTACGGCCGGACATTCGCGTCGGTGACGGAGGCGTATGAAAAAGCCCTTGCCGAAGCGGGCAAGGGCGATTCGATATTCGTTGGCGGCAGCAATTACGTCATTGGCGAATTGCTCGCGTCATTGCGTTGCTGATTATTTCGAGGCGATAGTTTCGATTTCCACGAGCACCTGTTTGGGCAATTCTTTCACTGCCACGGCCGAACGGGCAGGGAAGGGGGCCGTGAAGTTGGTGGCGTAGACTTCGTTCATCGGGGTGAAAAGCGACATGTCGGCCAGGAAGACGGTGGTTTTAACCACATTGTCCATCGTCATGCCTGCTTCGGCGAGGATAGCCTTGATGTTGGCGATCGACTGGGCTGTCTGGGCAGTGATGCCTTCGGGGATTTCACCTGTGGCGGGATTGACGGGAATCTGACCTGAGATGAAGAGCATGTCGCCTACGGCTATTGCCTGGCTGTACGGGCCGATGGCGCCGGGGGCTTTTGATGTTGCAATCTGTTTTTTCATGTGGGGTTTATTTTAAAGTTTTGATTGTCAGTTGATCCGGAGGTTAGATGTCGATGTCGACAAGTTTCGTCTTGTCGCCCTCGTTTCGGGCAGCTTCGGCAATCTTGTCGGTGATTTCGGTTATGCTGATGTAATCTTTTGCAAAGTTAGGAATAAAATCGGAACTGCCGCATGTTTCAAGACGGTCGATCAGCTCGCCCACGGTCAGATTGCTGATGTCGACGGCGGGCTGAATCGGGCGCTCGTTTTGCTCCATGCCGGGGGTGTCGACAAAGTTGAGCAGATGCATCTCTTTAAGCCGTTCGATTTCAGGCGTTATGAGATTGACGGGCAGCCGGTAATGTGTGGCCAGCTGGTTTATGGTCATCGACGGCATCCCTTTTTCGAAGCGCCTGGCTATGATTGTCATGACGGCGATGGTGGTGCGTCGGCGATAGGCTGCGGAAATATTGCTGATGTTGCTGCCGAAATTATAATCCGAGATGTTTTGCATCGCGTAGCAGAGCACACCGCCGATGAGGGTGAAGAGCCACACAAGCTGCATCCATATCAGGAACAGCGGCAGGAACGAGAAGCTGCCGTAGATGGCGTTGTATTTGGCCACATACAGCTGTCCGCTGAGGAATAGCCACTGGAGCACCTGCACCGATGTGCCGACAAGTATTCCCGGGATAATGGCGTTTCTGAACCGCACCTTGGTGTTGGGGATGAGCATGTAGGTGCCGGCGAAGAAAAGCCATGTTATCAACAGCCCGACAAAGTCGAACAGCACTTCGATGGCCGGTTGCATGAAGCTGAAGGGAAGCAGCCTGGAGAGCGATGTGCTCATGAATATGGATATGCCGCTTGAGCAGGCCAGCAAAACGGGCAGCACAATGAGGATCGCGAGATAGTCCGTGACCATGCGCCATATCGAGCGCCCTTTGGGCACTTGCCAGATGTTGTTGAATGTCAGCTCAATGTTGCGCAGCAGCGAGATGAGTGTCCAGAACAGGAAGAGGATGCCGACACCAACGAAGAGGCCTCCCGATGCCTGATCTAAATAGGAGTCGACGAAGCTGAAGGCGGTGCGGAGCAGTTGGGCCTGCGATGGCAGATGGCTGATGAGCTGATCCATCAGCACCTGCTGGAGTCCGAAACCGCGTCCGATGGCGCATACGAGTGCCAGGGCAGGGACGATGGCAAGAAGGGTGCGGAAAGCCAGCGAGCATGCTTTGGTCTGCAAGTCGCCATTGAGAAACGAGCGGGTCGACAGGTTGATCACCTTGATCGTGTTGACTTTCCAGTTGGAACGGGTGTCGTTCCACACGTCGCTCTGACAATACTTTATGAAGTGCCGGATTTTGCGCACCGTGTGACGGGCGTGGATTCTCATTTGTTTTATTAGCGGCTTATTCATTGTCGGTCAGATGAGTGAGTCGATAGCTTGTGGCTTGTCAGTCGCGGTTGTGATGATGCAGATGTCTGAGATGGTGTCATCACTTACCTTCTGAATGCAAAAATAAGAAAAAAGTTTTGGAGCATTGCCGACAATCAGTATAAAAAAACAAGGGCCGCGCCGTTGTGAAGTGACCCCCAAAAGTTGGACAGGTTAAACACTATCCAGTTATTGAAAGAGT
>URWH01000030.1 GCA_900551515.1 uncultured Porphyromonadaceae bacterium | reverse complement strand
TAACGGTCTGATTGTATGATGTGTGGATGCGGCCGGTGCGCGGGTTCACGAGCGCCGGCAGGGCGTTGACATAGGTGGCGAGGAGCTTGCGCAGGGCGCGGATTTTCAGTATCAGGTCAACGACGGGATGGTCCTGACGGTGTTTCTCGAGGATCTCTTCGGTCGTTGAATAGGCTCCGCGGCGGGTGCGTTTGGCCGCCGGATCGAGCTTAAGCCGGTCGAAAAGCACTTCGCCTACCTGCGTGGGCGACGAGATGTTGAATCTCACGCCGGCGAGCTCATAGACCTTCTCCTCCATCTCGGCCAGGCGCGCCGAGAAGCGCTGCGACAGGGCGTTGAGCTCAGCGGTGTCGATGCGCACGCCGGTGCGCTCCATGTCGGCAAGCACGCGGGTGAGCGGCAGCTCGATGTCGCGCAGCAGCGGTTCGAGGCCGCCCTCGGCAATCTCACGCTGAAGCGGCTCAAGCAGCCGCAGGCTGACGCCGGCCGACTCACAGGCACGGTCGGCGCGCATGCTCTCGCTTTCGGCCTCCCCTTTGGCGGGGGGCGGCAGCAGCTCGTAGTCGAGATATTTCATCGAGAGAAGGCCGAGCGTATGTTTCATCTCCGGGTCGATAAGATAGTGGGCCACGGAGGTGTCGTAGTAATCGTTGGCCATGCTGAAACCGGCGTTGGCCAGCAGCAGCATGTCGCGCTTCATGTCGTGGCTCACCAGGCGCGGCGAACGGGCGCCGAAGAGCGGTTCGAGCATCACACGGCGCTCCTCCGAGGCGGCGGCGGGGAATAGCGGCACATAGATGCCGCGGCCGTTGCCGAAGGCGAGGGCCACGCCGCGGAGCGTTGCCGTCATCGGCTCGGCGCCGTCGGCGTCGACGGTGATGCCTATGTCGCTGAAGCCCGTAGCCTCGACTACGGCACGAGCCACATCGGCTGCCGAGCAGGCGATGCTGTAATTGTGAGGCACGGTGGCCAGCGACCGGGAGGCAACCACCGGGGCGCCGGCTGTTTCGGCCACCTGTCCGGCGTCGTCGAGGTCAAATAGCGACCCCTGCGCCGGCTTGGTGGAGGGCGCGGCGGCGGCCGGAGCGCCGGAAGCCGTGGCGTTCAGGCGGTTGATGAAGGTGCGGAATTCGAGGCGGCGGTACACGTCGGTCAGCTTAGCCACATCGACGTCGCGGCGCCGCAGCCCGTCGATGCTGATGTCGGGCAGCGGCACGTCGGTGCGTATCGTCACGAGGTCCTTGGAGAAGCGTATCTGCTCGGCATTGTCCTCGATTTTTTTGCGGAGCGCGCCCTTGAGCGAGCCGGTGTTGGCGATGAGATTCTCCACCGATCCCCACTCGGCGATCAGCTTCGAGGCGGTCTTTTCGCCTACGCCGGGGCAGCCGGGGATGTTGTCCGACGCATCACCTTCCAGTGCCAGAAGGTCGATCACCTGCTGCGGCGACGAGATGCCGTAGCGCTCGCACACCTGCTGCGGGCCGCGCCGCTCGAAGCCCTCGCCGCGGAGCGACGGACGGTACATTATCACCCGGTCGGTAACGAGCTGGCCGTAGTCCTTGTCGGGCGTCATCATATATGTGGTGTAGCCCTCGCGCTCGGCGATGCGCGACAGCGTGCCTATCACGTCGTCGGCCTCGTAGCCCTCCACCGTTATGGCCGGTATATGGTAGGCCTCGAGTATCTCTTTTATATAAGGTATGGAAAGCGTGATGTCCTCGGGCTGCTTGTCGCGCTGCGCCTTATAGTCGGCATACATCTCGTGGCGGAACGTGTGGCCGCCCGGCGGATCGAAGCACACGGCTATATGCGACGGCTCTTCTTTGCGGAGCACTTCGTCGAGCGTGTTGCAGAAGCCGAAAACGGCCGAGGTGTTCAATCCTTTCGAGGTGATGCGCGGCGAACGTATCAGCGCATAATATGCACGATAGATAAGTGCATAGGCATCAAGAAGAAACAGGCGTTTGTCGTCGGTATTTTCCATCGTTGTCGTGTTATTTGTCAGCATAAAATTACTAATTTATCCCCTTACATGGCCTATTGAATACAAGTTTTTTTGTATTTTTGCACATCATTATTCAGCGCATGTCCACGTTAGAAGATATCCAGAAGTCAATCAGTCCGGAGCTAAAGCAGCTCAGAGAGCGCATCAGCAGCTCTCTCGCCACGCCCAATCAGCTTATGACACAGGTGATTGAGGGTTATCTGAAATCAAAGGGGAAGCTCATCCGTCCTATTCTTGTCATCCTCACGGCCAAGCTCTTCGGCAAGGTCAACGACCGCGTGATCGCTTCGGCCGCTTCCGTGGAGATGCTCCACAACGCCTCGCTAATCCACGACGACGTGGTCGACGACTCGCAGCTGCGCCGTTCGTTGCCCACCATCAACAATCTGTGGGGCAACCATATCGCTGTGCTCGTGGGCGACTTCTTCGTGTCAAACGCGCTCCAGCAGGGCATCTCCACCGGCGATATCCGCGCCGTAGAAGTGCTTGCGCAGCTCGGTAAGCAGCTCTCGCTCGGCGAGATCGACCAGATCTACAACGCCCGCTTCCACACCCTCGACGAGAAAGCCTATTTCGAGATCATTTCCCGCAAAACGGCCTCGCTCTTCGTGTCCTGCATCAAGATGGGCGCCTTCGCCACCGACACCCCCGACGAGCAAATGCAGCCTATGCTCCGATTCGCCGAGCTCCTCGGCCTATGCTTCCAGATCAAGGACGATATCTTCGACTATTATCACGACGAGACCATCGGCAAGCCCACCGGCAACGACCTCCGCGAAGGCAAAGTGACGCTCCCGCTCCTCTATGCCCTCTCCCGCACAGATCTGCCGCAGCACGACGAGATGATCGAGCTCTCACGCCGCGAGGAGCTCACCACGGCCGACATCGACACGCTCATCGAATTTGCCAAAGCCGCCGGCGGCATCGAATATGCCTACGAGACCATGCGCCGCTTCCGCGACCAGGCCATCGACATCCTCGCCGGCTACCCCGATTCGGAAACCACCCGCGCCTTCGCCGGCATCTTCGACTACGTCATCTCCCGCAAAAAATAGCGGTACACAACCTCTCATTTTATAAATATTTAACACTGTCGGAATGGTTTTCGGCACGGATTTGCTGTTGCTTTGCGTAAATTTGCATTACGGCTAAAGCCGCATCACATTTCACACACCCTCCTCACTCCTGCAATGACTCTCAACATCAGAAACCTGCTGCTCTTAGCGCTGCTCGCCTGCGCTTTCCTCCGTGCTGCCGCAAGCTCCGACAGCGTGGTGGTGGGCGCCGCGCGCACCGACATCATCCGACCGATGGTCGAAGGCAAGCGCGTCGGGCTGCTGAGCAACCACACCGGCATCGTCGGCAACCGCCACACCCTCGACCTGCTCCTCGACGAAGGCCTCAACGTCACCACCATATTCTCGCCAGAGCACGGATTCCGCGGCACCGCCGACGCCGGCGAGAAAGTGAGCACCTCACGCGACAGCCGCACCGGCCTCCCCATCGTTTCGCCCTACGGCAAGACACGCAAGCCCACGGCCGAACAGCTCGACGGCGTCGATGTGATCATCTGCGATCTTCAGGATGTGGGTCTGCGCTTCTACACATATTATATAACGATGCTCGACCTAATGGAATCGGCGGCCGCCTCGGGCAAGCCGTTCATAGTGCTCGACCGACCGAACCCCAACGGCATGACCGTCGACGGCCCCATCCTCGACATGTCGCTGAAATCGGGCGTAGGGCGACTGCCGATACCGGTGGTTCACGGCATGACCCTCGGCGAGCTGGCCCGCATGACCGTTGGCCAAGGATGGATCGCCGGCGCCGACAGCCTGTCGCTGAGCGTGGTGCCCTGCCTCGGCTACACCCATCAGACGCGCTACGAGCTGCCCGTGGCTCCCTCGCCCAACCTGCCGTCGATGACCTCGATATACCTCTATCCCTCCACATGCCTTTTCGAAGGCACCATAATGAGCCTCGGCCGCGGCACCGCCAAACCGTTCTGCGTCTATGGCCACCCCTCGATGACCGGCTGCAGCTTCGCGTTCACCCCCCGGAGCATGCCGGGCGCCAAAAATCCGCCGCTGCTCGGCCGCCGCTGCCTCGGCCGCGACCTCAGCGCCATCAGCCATGAAAAAGCCATTGGCGCCGGAGTCGACCTCTCCTATGTCATCGACGCCTACCGCAACCCCGGCATGGCCCGGCTGAAAAGCAAATTCTTCACCCCCTTTTTCGACAAGCTCATCGGCAACACACGCGTGCGCAAAATGATCGAAGCCGGACGCTCAGCCGCGGAAATACGCGCCACATGGGCCGACGATGTCGCAAAGTTTAAAATCCAGCGTAAACCCTACCTTCTCTATCCCGAATGACACCGACAATCGTAATAATTACCGTAGCCGCCTATTTCATAGCACTGCTGATCATCTCCCGCTTCGCTTCCCGGCGCGCCGACAATGCCACGTTCTTCACCGGCAACCGCCGCGCGCCATGGCCCGTCGTGGCTTTCGCCATGGTCGGCGCCGTCATCTCCGGCGTCACGTTCATCTCCGTGCCCGGAATGGTAGTAACCAAAGGCTTCTCCTACCTCCAGATGGTGCTGGGCTTCATCGTGGGTTATGCCGTCATTGCCCTTGTGCTCGTGCCGCTGTTCTACCGCATGGGCCTCGTGTCCATCTATTCCTATCTTGAAGAGCGTTTCGGCTCCCGCTCCTACAAGTCGGGCGCAGGCATGTTTTTCATCTCGGAGATTCTCGGCGCCTCGGTGCGTTTCTTCGTGGTGTGCGCCGTCCTGCAGCTGCTTGTGTGCGATCCCCTCCACATCCCCTTCGCCCTCAACGTGCTCGTCACCATCTCGCTCATATGGCTCTACACCGCCCGCGGCGGCGTCAAGACGCTCATCTGGACCGACGTGCTCAAATCGGCATGCCTCATCCTGTCGGTGGTGCTATGCATCTATTATATTGCCCGCAACCTCGGCATGACGCCCGCCGACATCCCGCAGGCCATCGCCGATCATCCCTCATCGCGCATCTTCCACTTCGACGATCCCCGCAGCGGACTCTTTTTCTGGAAACAGTTTGTGGCCGGCGTGTTCATGGCCATCGTAATGAACGGCCTCAACCAGGACATGATGCAGCGCCACCTCAGCTGCCGCGACTCGGCATCATCGCGTAAAAACATGATAGTCAGCGGCATCATCCAGTTCTTCGTCATCGCCCTCTTCCTCATGCTCGGCACGCTGCTCATCGTCTACGCACTGCAGCGCGGCATCCCACTGCCCGAGAAGACCGACGAGATCTTCGGCACCATCGCCACCCATCCCACCATGCCCGTGGTCGTGGGCATCCTGTTCATCATCGGCCTTGTCAGCGCCGCCTATTCGGCCGCCGGCTCAGCTATCACCTCGCTCACCACATCGTTCACCGTCGACATCCTCAACGGACGCAAGCGCTTCGCCGACGACGATCCGCGCCTGGCCGCCCTGCGCCGCCGCGTCCATCTGCTCATGGCAGCGCTCATGGCCACGGTGATCATCACATTCTATTATCTCAGCTCCAACGACGCCATCAGCGCCGTCTACACTCTCGCCTCCTACACCTACGGCCCGATCCTCGGCATGTTCTGCTACGGCATGTTCACCACGGCGCAGGTCAACGACCGCCTCGTCCCTGCCATCTGCATCGCCTCGCCGCTGCTGGCCTGGGGCGTCCAGTGGGCCCTCGGCGCATATGCCGGCTACGAGATCGGCTTCGAACTTCTGCTGCTCAACGCGCTCATCACCTTTGCCGGACTGCGCATCACATCAACGCTAACAAAAAAGGCCTATGTCGAAAAATCTGTTTAGCCGCTACATCTGGATCATCGACACCATCCGGCGGCACGGCACAATCACCCGCGAAGAACTCAACCGTCTGTGGATGGAATCGTCGCTCTCCGACGGCAATCCCATGCCGCGGCGCACTTTCTACAACTACCGCAACGCCATCGAAGAGGTGTTTCGCATCAACATCGTGTGCAACCCCGCCACCTTCGAATATTCCATCGAGGACAGCGGCGACGCCCATGCCGAAAACGTCACCGACTGGATGCTCAACACCGCATCGATGAGCAACATGCTCACCGACGCACGCGACATCGCCGACCGCGTGTTTCTCGAGGACGTGCCCTCGGCGCGCATGTCGCTCGACACCGTCATCGGCGCCATGAAGGAATTTCACCAGCTCGACTTCCGCTACAGCCCCTTCTCGCGCACCGGCGCGCCGAAGCCCGTGCGCCTCGAGCCTTACTTCCTGAAAATCTTCAAGCTCCGCTGGTATGTCACCGGCCGCAACGTGCGCGAAAACGTCATCAAGACCTACGCCCTCGACCGCATGACCGACGTCAAAGTGCTCGGCGACACCTTCACCATACCCGCCGATTTCGATGCCGAGACCTACTTTGCCGACGCTTTCGGCATCGTATTCTCCCACGGCGAGACCAAAAAAGTGACCATCCGCACCGACCCGCGGCAGGCCAAATATTTCCGCGCACTGCCCCTGCATCACTCCCAGAGCGAGATGATAGGCGACAGCTACTCGATATTCACCTACCGCCTGCGCCTCACCCCCGACCTCGTGCAGGAGCTGCTCAGCCACGGCCCCGACATCACCGTGCTCGGCCCCGTCGAGCTCCGAGCCATGATGAAAGACCAACTCAAAAAAGCTCTCGATAACTACAACGACAAATGAGAATCGACATACTCACCGTACTCCCGGAAATGTTCACATCCCCCCTCGGATGCTCCATACTCAAACGCGCTCAGGACAAAGGGCTCGTGGAAATCAACGTCCACAACCTCCGCGACTACACCACCAACAAGCACCGCAAAGTCGACGACTACCCCTTCGGCGGCGAGGCCGGCATGGTGATGCAGATCGAGCCTATCGACCGCGCCATCAGTCATCTGCGCTCGCAGCGCGACTACGACGAAGTGATCTTCACATCCCCCGACGGCGAAACCTTCAACCAGCCCATGGCCAACTCCATGTCGCTGCTCAACAACATCATCATCCTCTGCGGCCACTATAAAGGCATCGACTACCGCATCCGCGAGCACCTCATCACCCGCGAGATATCAGTGGGCGACTACGTGCTCACCGGCGGCGAGCTGCCAGCCCTCGCCATCACCGACGCCATCGTGCGCCTCATTCCCGGAGCCATCGGCGACGAGCAGAGCGCCCTGAGCGACTCGTTTCAGGACAACCTCCTCGCACCGCCCGTCTACAGCCGCCCGGCAGAATACAAAGGCTGGCGAGTCCCCGACATCCTCCTGTCGGGCCATCAGGCCAAAATCGACCAGTGGCGCTACGACCAGGCGCTCGAGCGCACGCGCCGTCTGCGCCCCGACCTCCTCTCCGAATGAACTGGAGACGGCCGCGGTGTTTAACGCCTAAAACTCTAAAGATTAAATCCCATTTCGGCGAACATGCGGAAATCGTCGTCGACGCTGTTGCCCACAGTGGTTAGCAGGTCGCCCACCATCACGCCGTTCATGCCGCCACGCAGTATGCGCCGCGTGGTCTGCTGCGACAGCCGAGCACGGCCGCCGGCAAAACGCATCACGGCTTGCGGTGCCACCAGACGCATCAGCGCCACCGACCGCACTATCTCGTCCTCCGACAACAGCGGCATATTCCCCAGCGGAGTGCCCGCGATGGGGTTGAGCAGATTGACCGGTATCGACACGGCGCCCGCCGCATAGGCCTCGGCCACCAGCTGCAGCCGCTGACGCAGGCTCTCGCCCATGCCTATGATGCCGCCCGAGCACACCTCAAGGCCCACCTCGCGCGCAGCGGCTATCGTGCGCAGCTTGTCGGCATGAGTGTGCGTGGTGCACAGCGTCGGGAAATAGTCCGACGACGTCTCCAGATTGCAGTGATAGCGCTTCACGCCCGCATCTTTCAGCGCCTGAAGCTCCTCGCGTCCCAGCAGGCCCATCGAAGCGCAGAACCCTATCTTCGGGCAACGCTCCCGCATGGCGCGAAACAGCGAGCAGAACCGCCCGATATGCTCCGGCGTCACGCGCCGTCCCGAGGTGACAAGCGAGAAATGGCGCACTCCGCGCCGTTCGTTATCCGCGGCAAGCGATATGGCCTCTTCGCTGTCGACGATGTCATATTCATTCACGCCCGTGGCATAAAACCGCGACTGCGAGCACCATTTGCAGTCCTCGGAGCAGCGCCCCGAACGCGCATTGATGATCGAGCACGTGTCGAGATGACCGCCGCAGCACTTCTCGCGCACACGGTCGGCGGCCTCGCACAGACTTTCGGTCGAGCATTCCTTATCCAGCATCACGGCTTCATCCGGCGTGGCTGCAGGCCCGCCGCCGATGATCCGCTCACATATTTCTGACAGCATAAAGCATTATCTTTTCTGTTTCGCATCGCGAAATTACAAAATCGGCGCCACAATGCAAAATTGGCAAAATTAGCAAAACACTCCAAAAAATGGAATAATTCGGAACTACCCGCACTTTCCCTTAACTTTTCTCCACAAAAAGGCGTTATATTTGCACAACCGAATTCAACACTTGTATTACGGCAATTCTATCACATTATCATACTTTGTACACATACCGTCTAACAAATCATACAATAATGATGCGTCTATGTAAAGTTTTCATATTGGCCTTTGCCATCTTGTCGTCATCGCCCGGCCTCGGCGCCCAAAGCGTGGTGACACTCGACTCATGCCGGGCCATGGCTCTGACCAACAACAAGCAGTTGCGCATTCGCGGCGAAGCCATCCGCCAGCGCGAATATCAGCGAAAGGAAGCTTTTGCTGCCTACCTGCCCGCCATCGACTTCACCGGCGGATACATGTACAATCAGAAAAACCTCAATCTCCTGACGCCCGGCGACTATCTGTCGAACATCGACCCCTCGGTGCTCGCACAGCTCGCCCAGAAGTTCCCGCAGATCGGCGAAGCCCTCAAGGATCCTGAAATGGCCGGATTGGCACAGAAGGGTCTCGGCGCCGTCAACGAAGCCATCGACGGAGCCAACGGGCTGCTGAAGAAAGCCACCTCGTTTGACATCCACAACGTGTTTTTCGGCGCCATCACCCTCACACAGCCCGTATATATGGGCGGTAAGATCGTGGCCATGAACCGGCTGACGCACTATGCCGAGGAAGCCGCCCGCGCCCTCCACAACTCCGAAGCCGAAAATGTAATCTACGCCGTCGACGCCGCCTACTGGCAGGTAGTCTCGCTCAAGGCAAAGCAACGGCTGGCCGTGAGCTACGTGGCGTTGCTCGACACCCTGCGCCAGAACGTCAATGTCATGGTGCAGCAGGGTGTAGCCACCCCCAGCGACCTCCTCACCGTTGAAGTCAAGCTCAACCAGGCCAACGTCGACCTGACGAAAGTAGACAACGGACTCGTGCTCTCGCGCATGGCTCTCGCTCAGGTGTGCGGCCTCCCCGTCGACACGCAGCTCACGCTCGCCGACGAGGACCGCGACTTCGTCGACTGCACAGCGCCCGTGGCCACTTCCTATGATATGGCCGACGTCTACGCCCGCCGTCAGGACCTCCGCGCCCTCGAGATGGGCATCGGCGCTCTGCGTCAGAAAGAGCGTGTGGCCCTCAGCGACATGCTCCCCAAAATAGCGCTCGTCGGGAGCTACACTTTCAGCAATCCCAACACGTTCAACGGCTTTGAAAAACGCTTCGGCGGCGCTTTCTCCGTCGGCGCCATGGTCTCCATTCCCCTCTGGCACTGGGGCGGCAACTACAACAAATACCGCGCCGCTCAGGCCGAGACACGCATGGCCGAGATGCAGCTCGACGACGCCAAAGATCTTATCAACCTCCAGGTGAGCCAGTCGGCGTTCAAAGCCCAGGAAGCCGTGAAGACCTACCACACCACGCTCGCCAACCTCGACAAAGCCAACGAGAATCTCCGGCAGGCCAACCTCGGGTTCCGCGAAGGCGTCATGACCACCGACAACGTCATGGAAGCGCAGACGGCATGGCTCAAAGCCAACAGCGAAAAGATCGACGCACTGATCGACGTGCACCTCTGCGACGTCTACCTCTCCAAAGTGCTCGGCACACTCCCCTATCCCACCGATTATTAATAAAACCATAAAACATCACCATAACATGGCACAGATTGAAACCGACAACAGCCGTAAAGAAGAGAAACGTGAGTCGAAACTGCTCATGATCGCGCTGCTGTGTCTGACTCTCGCCGTCATCGCGCTTGCCGTGATCGGCTTCTTTTTCCTCAAGGCTCCTTCCGACATCATCGAAGGCCAGGCCGAAGCCACATCAGTCAGGATTTCCGGCAAGCTACCCGGCCGTGTGACTGAGATCTACGTAAAAGAAGGCGACATGGTCCGCGCCGGCGACACACTGGTCCACATCCACTCGTCGCTCGCCGAAGCCAAGCTGATGCAGGCCGAGGCCATGAAAAGCGTTGCCGAAGCCGGTGAGCAGAAAGTCGATGCCGGCACCCGCAGCCAGATCATCAGCGCCGCCGAAAGCCTCGTGGCCCAGGCCTCCGCTGCCCGCGAGATCACCCGCAAGACCTACGAGCGCATGGAGAATCTCTACAAGGAAAACGTAGTCTCGGCACAGAAACGCGATGAAGCCAAAGCAGCCTACGACGCTGCCGTCGCCGCCGAGAATGCCGCCAAGAGCCAGCTCAGCCTTGCCCGCGCAGGCGCTCAGAAAGAAGACAAAGCGGCCGCCGCTTCAATGGTCGGCGTAGCCCAGGGGGGCATCGCTGAAGTCAACAGCATCCTCGAGGACCAGTATCTCGTGGCTCCCTGCGACGGTCAGATCGATCAGATATATCCCGAGATAGGCGAGCTCGTGAGCCTCGGCGCTCCCATCATGAGCCTCCTGAAGGTGAGCGACAAATGGGTCACCTTCAATGTACGCGAGGACTATCTCAACCAGATGAAGCTCGGCAGCAAAATCAAAGTGATGATCCCGGCCCTCGACAAACGCGAGACCGAAATGGAGATCTACTACGTGCGCGACATGGGCAGCTACGCCACCTGGCGCGCCACCAAGTCGACCGGCGAATGGGACAGCCGCACATTCCAGATCAAAGCTCGCCCGCTCGACACCATCCCCGACCTGCGTCCCGGCATGACCGTAGTCTACCGTCCCTGATTACACCACAATATCTCAACTGCCGCTGACTCACTGACGCCATTATGAAACTGACCGCACTGACACGAACTCTTCGCTACGGATGCAGAAATCTGTTTTCGCGCAAGATCTATATGGTCTGCCTGGCCTTGGTACCCATCCTGTTCACGCTCTTCTTCATCAACATGATGGACGAAGGCGTGGCCATCAGGGTGCCCTCGGCTATCGTCGACCTCGACCATTCGCAGATGTCGCGGCAGCTGACACGCACCCTCGCCTCCTCGCAGATGGTCGACATCACAGAGCACCTCGAATCATTTCACGAGGCCTCTGAAAAGGTGCGCCGGGGCGAAATCTACGGTTTCTTCATGATCCCCGCCGAATTTCAGAAAGATGCCCTCGGCGGCGGAACGCCCACGATCACCTACTACTGCAACATGACCTACTTCGTGCCCGGCACCATGGTGTTCAAAGGCTTCAAGACCATTGCCGTCACCACCACCGGCGGCCTCGTGCAGACAACGCTCGTCAGCGCAGGCATCGGAGAATCGACCGTCTCGCAGCTCCTTCAGCCCGTCGTCGCTCAGATTCAGGGCACCGGCAACCCGTGGATGAACTACAACTACTATCTCACCAACTCGTTCGTCCCAGGCATTATAGCCCTGATGGTTGCACTCGTCGCATCATTCTCGATATGCGAGGAGATGAAGCGCGGCTCGTCCGTGGAATGGCTCCGCGAAAGCGGCGGCTCAATGATCGTGGCCCTCTTCGGCAAGCTCGCCCCCCAGGCTCTCGTGGCCACCATCACCGGCGTGTTCTGCCAGTCGGTGATGTACGGCTTCAACCATTTCCCGATGAACTGCCCGCTATGGCACATGCTTCTTGCCATGGTGCTCCTCGTCCTGGCATCGCAGGCTTTCGCCGTAATCGTATGCTGCATCATCCCCAACCTGCGACTGGCCGTCAGCATCTGCTCCCTCTCCGGCATCCTCGCATTCTCCATCGCCGCATTCTCATTCCCCGTCGATCAGATGTATCCCGCCGTCGGCATCTTCAGCTACATCCTCCCCGTGCGCTATTATTTCCTGATTTATATCGATCAGGCGCTCAACGGGCTGCCGCTCTTCTATTCGCGCCACTACTATATCGCACTGCTCATCTTCCCGCTCGTCGCCCTGATCGGCCTGCGGCGGCTCAAGAAACACTGCCTGCACCCCGTCTACGTGCCCTGACCCGCCCCCCACATTTATCAGATGATCAATCCGCTCAAAGATGAAACGTTCAGAAAATAGCATAACCGCTTGGTTTACGACCCTCTTCAAAGTGTGGCGCCGTGAATTCTACATGGTGTTCCACGATGTGGGCGTGATGCTGTTCTTTTTCTTTCTCACTTTGATGTATCCGGTCATTTACACCCTCATCTACAACCCGGAAACAGTACGCGACATCCCCGTGGCCATCGTCGACAAATCGCGCACGCCCTCGAGCCGCGACCTCGCCCGTATGGTCGACGCCACCGATGCCATGGCCATCTACGACTATGCTCCCTCGCTCGCCGATGCCCGCAAGCTCCACGCCGAGCACAAAGTCTACGGCATCCTCGAGATCCCCGAGGACTACGACAAGAAACTGGGGCGCCGTCAGCAGGCCGTCGTCACCTTCTATTCCGACATGGGCCTCCTCCTGCGCTACAGAGCCTTCGTCGGAGCGCTCACCGACGTGCAGCTCGCCGTAGGGTCAGAAATCCGGCAGGCCGAGATCAACGCCATCGGGCTTCCCGCACAGAGCCTCGGCAGCTCGCCCGTCAAATCCGAAGCCGTGATGCTCGGCGACCCCACGCAAGGCTTCGCCTCCTTCATCATTCCCGGCATCCTCGTGCTCATCATCCAGCAGAGCTTGATCCTCGGCGTGTCGATGCTCGCCGCCGGAAGCTCCGAACGCCGCCGGCGCAACGGCGGCCGGGACCCCATGGCTGTCGACGCCGGACCGGCCGCGACGATTTTAGGCAAAGTCCTATGCTACATCTGCATCTATCTGCCCGTATGCATCTACGTGCTCCACATCGTCCCCGTCATGTTCTCCCTCCCCCATATCGGACACCTCGGCGACTATCTGATGTTCATCATCCCCATGCTCCTCGCCGCTTCATTCCTCGCCATAACAATCAGCATCTTTGTCACCGAACGCGAAAGCTCAATGCTTGTAGTGGTGTTCACCTCAGTCGTGTTCCTGTTTCTATCCGGCCTCACATGGCCACGCTACGCCATGAACGGATTCTGGCAGCTGCTTGGCGACTGCATCCCCGCCACATGGGGCGTGGAAGGCTTCATACGCATGAACTCCAACGGCTCCCTCCTCGCCCAGGAATCGCACCCCTACATGATGCTCTGGCTCCTCGCCGCCGTCTACTTCATCACCGCCTACCTCACCACCCGCTACCTCTACCCTGAACGCAGACGTCTTTCCCCCAAACACAAAGCTTTCAAAGCCTGACGCCGGAGAAAGCGTAAATTAAAATACGAAGTGCGAAAACTCAGCCGCTGAGATTCTCCTCACTCCT
>URWH01000029.1 GCA_900551515.1 uncultured Porphyromonadaceae bacterium | reverse complement strand
TCTGGCTGGCGATGGCCCTATTCCCCTCTATCGCCAACAATCTGATGACTTACTGCGCCCTCCACTATCACGAAGCTTCCGACTTCAATCCGGCGCAGGTAATCACCTACATGTTTCTCCACGGCGGTTTCTTCCACCTTTTCTTCAACATGTTCACCCTGTTCATGTTCGGCATCATGCTCGAGCGCGCTATGGGGTCGCAGCGTTTTCTCCTCTTCTATTTAGTCTGCGGCATCGGAGCCGCCCTCATCCAGGAAGCCGTATGGTCGTTCACGCTCCCCGACATGATTGTCCGCGGGCTGGCCGACTTAAACCATACATCCATCGATCAGATCAACCGGGCCATTGCAGCCGACCCGTCGATCATGAGTGCCAACTATGATTTCTTCACCACCGTAGGCGCCTCTGGCGCCATCTACGGCGTGCTGCTGGCTTTCGCAATGCTCTTCCCCAACCGCCCGCTCTACTTCATGTTCATCCCCGTGCCCATCAAAGCCAAATGGATGATGCTCATTTGGGGTGGCCTCGAGCTGCTCCTCGGCATGAGCGAAGCCCGCGACGGCATTGCCCATTTCGCCCACCTCGGCGGCATGATATTCGGGTTCATCCTCATCGCCTACTGGAAAAAGAAAGGAGATATCCACGGTGACGTCTACTGACAACATCATCCGGCGACTGCGTGCCATATCCCCGGCACTGGCACTCGTGGCTGTCTTAGCCGCGGTGTTCCTCCTGCTGCGGCTCACGGCCATCGTGCTCAACCTCTCGGGCAGCGCTTTCACCATCGACATGCTTCTCGAACGGCTGATGCTCCCGGCCTCGGCTTCGGCGCTGGCTTCCCGTCCGTGGACAGTTGTCACATATATGTTTGTCCACTACGACGTGCTCCATCTGCTGATGAACCTTCTGTGGCTCTATATGTTTGCGGCCATTGCACAAAAGCTTTGCTCACGCCGCTCCGTGATTTATCTCATATTCCTCGCCGGCGGCATCGCGGGCGCCGTAGCGTTCATTCTGGCCGGACTTTCGGTCACCGCCGTCCAGGGCCGCTCGCTCACCGGTGCTTCGGCCGCCATCCTCGCCGTCATGGCGTTCACCATGATGCGCGCCCCCGGCCTCAGACTCCGCCTCGTGTTTTTCGGCGAAACTTCACTTAAGATCGTCGGACTCATAGCCATCCTGCTGGTGGTCATCAGCACCGGCACCGGTCCCGACAGCTACGGCCTCCACGCCGCCCATGCCGCCGGTTTCGTGGCCGGTGTGGCCGCAGCCCTCATCCTCCGCCGACAGCCGGAGCCCCGCATGCCCATATTTGTGCGCCCCGCCACTCAGCAGCACACCGCCGGTCGCCCGGATGTCAGCATCCCCCCATCCGCTCCTCGCGAAAATGCGACACCACGCGACATCCCCGACGACAGCATGCTCGACATTCTCCTCGACAAGATACGCCGCTCAGGCTACAACTCACTATCGCCCGACGAACGCCGGACGCTTTTCACCATCAGCAGCAAACTGCGCGACCGACAATGACCGACAACCGCCGTTCCAAACTCCGACCCATTCTGCGTATTGCAGCTATCGTAGCCAACAGCCTGATGGCCACGCTGCTGCTCATGTCGGCCTACGGCGGCATCGTCAACCCGCTTGAGTCGCCTTACGGGGCCATCATAGCCATGACGTTCCCGGTCGTACTCATCCTGTCGCTGCTCCTTACCGTCGTCAATCTGATATGGATGCGCCGCATGGCCGTGATCAACGGCATCGCACTCCTGCTCTGCGCCGGCCCCATACTCACGTTCTGCCCCCTGAACTTCTTCCGGCCGAGCGGGAAAGCAATCGCCGAATCGGATGAACCGACACTCAAAGTGCTCACATTCAACGTGTTCGGATTCTTAGACTTCACCAACAACGGATTGTCGTACAGCGACGCCACAATAAAATACATCCTCAGTCAGGAAGCCGACATCGTGCTCTGTCAGGAAGCCGTGGGCATCCTCACCGACGGCAGCCGCGTGCTCAGCGACGGGCAGCGGTCGGAAATCCGCCGCATCTATCCCTATGTCAAGGCCGATCACCGCGGCATGTCCATTCTGTCGAAATATCCGTTCAAGCAGGTCGCTGTCGAAAATGCCGACCCCAACCAGCTCGATCTCTGCCGCTACGACGTCGACGTCAACGGCACGCTGCTGCATCTCTTCAGCCTCCACATGCAGTCGATAGGCCTCACCGCCGCCGACAAGGAGCTCTACCGCCACTTCACCGAAGGCGAGAGCTCGGCCGACATGGACAAGCTCCGCGTAGGCATCATCCCAAAACTGAAAGCAGCCTTCCGCTCCCGCGCCGTTCAGGCCCGTATCGTCCGTGAGGCTATTGATGAAACCGACGGCAACATACTCCTCTGCGGCGACTTCAACGATATTCCCGGCAGCTACGCCGCCCGCACCATTGCCGGCGACGACCTCATTGACGCCTACCGCCACGCCGGCCTCGGTCCCGCCATCACCTATCACGCCGACCGCCTCTATTTCCGCATCGACCAGATGTTTTACCGGGGCGACCTCGAAGCGCTCCGCGCATGGGTCGGCGACTGCCCTTCGAGCGACCATTATCCGTTGCTTGCCGTTTTCCGACTTAAATAACAATCCCAAACAGATAATCAATCAAATAAATCAACCCGGCTCTGCCGCATATCATCTACAATGAAAAAACTAATCCTAACCCTGGCCGCAGCCGTCGTCCTTCCGCCGGCAGCCCAACAAATGTCAGCCATGGCAGCAGAAAGAACCAATCCGTTTCTCGCTCCCTACGAGACACCCTACAACATCCCGCCGTTTGAACAGATCCGCTACGAGGACTACATGCCCGCATTCAATCAGGGCGTGAAGGAATACCGCAGCGACATCCAGACTATCATCGACAACAAGGCAAAGCCCGATTTCGACAACACCATCCTCGCCATGGATAAAGCCGGTAAGCTCCTCAACCGCGTGATGCTCGTGTTCGCGAGCCTCGACGAGACCGAATCGTCCGACGAGATGGTGGCCATCTCCGAACAGGCCTACCCGCTTTACTCGCAGGTCAGCGACGAGGTGATGATGAACCCCGGCCTCTTTAACCGCGTGAAATACGTCTACGACCACCGCGCCGAAATGAACCTCACCGCTCCGCAGCTCCGCGCCGTCGAGGAAGCCTACAAGCAGTTCACCCGCAACGGCGCTCTGCTCGACGACGCTAAGAAGGAGCAGCTCAAACAGATCAACACTCAGCTCACCGATCTCTACCTGCAGTTCAACAAAAACCTCCTCAACGCCACCAACGCATGCGAGATCGTTATTGACGACGCCTCACGTCTCGCCGGCCTCCCCGCCTCGAGCATCGCCGTAGCCGCCGACGAGGCCAAAGCCCGCGGCAAGGAGGGCAAATGGGTGTTCACGCTCCACGCTCCCAGCCGTCTGCCGGTGCTCCAGTATGCCGCCGACCGCGACCTGCGCCGTCAGATGTACGAAGCCTACACCACTCTCGCCTCGTCGGGTCAGTACAACAACTATCCCGTCATCAACAAGATCCTCAAGGCCCGCGCTCAGAAAGCCGCTATCCTCGGCTATCCCGATTTCGCCTCTTACATGACAGCCGACGTCATGGCCAAGACTCCCGCCAATGCCGAAGGTCTCCTCATGCAGATCTGGCAGCCGGCCATCAACCGCGTGAAAGATGAAGTCGCCGAGATGCAGGCACTCGCCGACAAGGAAGGCGCCGGCATCAAAATCGAGCCGTGGGACTATTATTACTATGCCGAGAAAGTGCGCCGCGACAAGTACAACCTCGACGAGGATGAAGTGCGCGCCTATTTCCCGCTCGACAACGTCCGCGAAGGCATCTTCAACATGGCCCACCGCCTCTACGGCATCACCTTCACGGAGATGCCCGATGCCCCGAAATACAATCCGGAAGTGAAAGTTTACGATGTCACCGACTCGGCCGGCAACCATGTGGCCGTGTTCATGACCGACTATTTCCCCCGCGCCTCCAAACGTCAGGGCGCTTGGATGAGCGAATTCCAGGGCGCCTTCACCGACCCCGACGGCACTTCGCAGCGACCGATAGTCTACAACGTGGGCAATTTCTCGCGCCCCACCGGCGACACTCCCGCGCTCCTCACGCTCGACGAGGTTGAGACGATGTTCCACGAATTCGGCCACGGCCTTCACGGCATGCTCACCAAGGCAGCCCTCCGCAGCCAGGCCGGCACCAACGTCGACCGCGACTTTGTCGAACTCCCCTCACAGATCCACGAACACTGGGCTCTCGAGCCTGAGCTGCTCAAAACCTACGCCCGCCACTACCGCACCGGCGAGGTCATCCCCGACTCGCTGATCGAAAAACTCGCCGCCGCATCAACCCACAATCAGGGCTTCATGACCACCGAGCTCGTCGGAGCCGCCCTCCTCGACCTTCAGTACGGTCACCTCAACCCCACCGACAGCATCGACGTCGAAGCTTTCGAACGCCAGGTGGCTTCTGAGCTCAACATGCCCGCCGAAGTGCAGTTCCGCTACCGCAGCCCCTATTTCCGTCACATCTTCGGCAGCGACGGCTATGCCTCGGGCTACTACACCTATCTCTGGGCTGAAGTGCTCGACTGCGACGGCTTTGAGCTCTTCAAAGAACGCGGCATCTTCGATCCCGCAACGGCAGCCGCCTTCAAAGCCAACGTCCTCGAGACCGGCGGCTCGGCCGACCCGATGGATCTCTACGTGAAATTCCGCGGCCACGAGCCCAACGTCGGCGCCCTCCTGCGCCACCGCGGCCTCGACCCTGTCCAGCCCGACAAACCCGATATGAAAACCCCCGGCGGCAAATAACCCGCCCCCCCCATAAACGAATTCAAGGCGGCGTTCCATGATCGGAGCGCCGCCTTGTTTGGTTATGGCTTTGTTTCAGATGATTATCGATGCAGGCTTTCAGAGGATTATCGATTCGACTACTGTGCCGATAAATTCCTGACGGTGAGCGGCGCCGCCCGATGTGGTGTTTGAGCAGTTAAACCAGCGCACACCGTTCATTCCCACGGCATTGAGCACCTGCGGCGTGAAATATCCTTCAATGAATGGCGCGATCACTTCCGACGGCTCCTCCGACGTGGTGATGACGGTGGTACGGTCAATCGAAAGGCACGGCATGATGGCTCCTTCGGGGGTCGTGTCATAAACGATGCCTTTCTCAAACACCTTGTCGATCCAGCCCTTAAGCATGGCCGGCATCATGCCCCACCATATGGGAAAGATAAACACAAGCTGCTCTGTCTGACGCAATGCATCCTGATAATGACGCACTTTTTCATCTTCGCTCCGCCCGTTTGAATATGCAGCAATGGCTGAGCTGTCGAGCACCGGGTCGAAACCCTCGCCATATAGGTTGACGACATCATATTCCCGGCCTTCGCCCGTAAGGCGGTCGGTAATGCTCTGGAGGATTGAGTGATTGAAACTCTTGTTGCTGGGGTGACAATAAACGATGGTAATCATTGCAAAATAAAACGTTTAATCCGGTTTTAGAGAGTGTTTGAATTTGACCGATGTTAATATTTAGAGCGATTTTTCGAGAGTGTTTTGAGATTGAGTGAATGAGTTATGGGGTTCCATAATGACTGAACGAAATCTCAAAACAGACCGGAAAAGCGCCTAAAGATTTCATTGAGTTAAATTCAAACACTCTCTTAACTTTAAACACCGGGGGCGCGGATTTGTTCGCGCCCCCGGCTGAAAAAGCTGCATATGTTTATAGTCGTTTGCCTCCTTATGGCTTCCACCGCGATGACACCTCGTCGATCGAGATGCCGAGCATACGCATCTCGTCGAAGAGGGCCGGAAGTGTTTCTTCGAAAAATTCCTGACGGCGTGTGGTGTTGACCATCTGCGGCGCGTCGGGCGAGATGTAGAATCCCATGCCTCGACGCGGATAGATGATGCCGTGGACCTGCAGAAAATCAAAGGCTTTGAGCACGGTGTGAGTGTTGACCTGCATTTTCACGGCCAGCTCACGCACCGAGGGTGTCTTCTGCTCCGGCACCCACGCTCCTGATAGTATGCAGCCAAAACAATAGTCGATGATCTGTCGGTATATGGGTTTGTTGTCTTTAAAATCCATTCTGTGATTTCTCTCGTTTTTTTACATCTGTATCTTCTTGAACGACCGCACGGTGAGATAAACCATCAGCACCGAATAGGCTAAGCTGATCCAATAAAAAATGTACATCGATCCGGAAATGCCGAGCGCATCGATCACTTCGCTGCCGTTAAGGCCTTCCAACGCTTCAGCGTTGGTGCATACTTTTGTTGAAAAGATAGCGACAAAAGCTATGCCGACGAGCAGTCCGAATCCGATAGTGGCCAAAAGACTCCAGACGGCCGATTTCACGAAAGTCGATTTTGCCGAACGGCAGGCGATGAACATGCACGTAGTGATAGAGAAGTATGCGTCAGTGCTTTTAAGTCCCAGCTCTTTACCGAAAACGATGATGCAGTCGTCGCCCGTCCCGAACAGGGTCAGCGTATCGCCATCTATCAGCGATGCCACATAGTCCACGAGCATCTGCGGCACGAACAGCAGCAGCGGCACCACGATCAGACTGTACACAACCACTATCAGAGCTTTCTTGCTCCACAGGGCCGGAAGCATCGTCTCGCACTGGCGGTTGGATCCCGCAAACTTGCCGGAAGCCCACCAGAGCATCAGCGTGACGGCAAGATACATGAATCCGGTCAGCATATCTTTCAGCACGAATGTGTTGGGCATCAGATACACCCACAGCGACAGCGCCACTGCCATCACCGGGAACAGGATGATCTGCGAGCGCAGCTTGGGGTAGAAAAAGCGGGCCACCATGCCCACGCGGCGCCACGAAAAACGGTCGGTTGTTATGCTTGAGCCTTTCATTGATTTTCGGTGTTAAGGTACGACAATAGGTTTTCGGCCGCCGTGCTCTGCAACGCTCCGTAGAACAGCACGAAGTCGATATCGGTCGACATCGAGCCGTCGTTAGGGATGATGGCGTTGAAGCGTCCGCAATTCTGATGCATGAAGATGGCGTCGGCCACAGGCACGGCTTCCGAAACGAAAGCGAGGCGCTCGGTGATCTGCCACACCGGCATCGAGAGGATCAGATGTCCTTCGCGGAGCACTATCACGTTGTCGACGATGTTCTGAAAATCGTAGACGGTGTGCGTCGACACGATCACGGTCTGCTCGTCGGTCATCGTTTCATAGAGCATGGTGAGGAATTCGCTGCGCGAGGTGATGTCGAGGCCGTTGGCCGGCTCGTCGAGCAGCAGTACGCGCGGACGCATCGACAGCACGTAGGCCAGCTGCGCTTTCTTGCGGTTGCCCAGCGAGTAGCGGTCGATATGCTCGTTGTCGCGGAGCCCGAAGCGGCGCAGGTTTTTCTGAAGCAGCTCTTCATCGAAATTCGGATAGAAGGGTGCGTGATATTTCACCATCTGGCGGATGCTGGCGTAGGGAAATTTCATGTCGTCGCCGAGCAGAAACACTTCGCCGGCCAGCGACGGCTGGCGGTTGGCGGTCGGCATGCCGTCGATGTCGCATGCTGTGGCGGGCACTGCCAGACGAAGCCCGGCAATCAGGTGCAGCAGCGTAGTCTTGCCCGAGCCGTTGGCGCCGAGCAGCAGATGAAGACCGGGCGTGATCTGTGCCGTCACGTTGAAGAGGGCCTGCTGTCCGCCCGGATAGCGATACGAAAGGTTGTTGAGATTAATCATATCGTGTTGTGTTTTATTGCACTGTTGGTTGTTATCGCATCAGAAGCTGTTTTGAATTTATTTCAAGGAGTTTTGAGAATGGTTTTTGAGATATTTTTGCAAGTTGAAGATGGAGCGATGCGGGCATCGTGACTGATGAAACTTGGCAAAAATAGCCAAAAAACAGCTCAAATCTCCTGAAAGAAATCCTTATAAAATTATTTTCGTAAAATTTCAAAACAGCTTCTCAGTTGACAGGTTCGACACTGTAGCCGGCGCCGCGCAGACGCTCGATGAGCCCTCCGGCGCCGGGCAGATGGCCTGCACCGCACACCACGAGCACCGACGTAGTCGGGATGAACCCGAGGAGGAATTCCACCCATGCTTCGTTGCGCTGGTTTAGGAGCGGACCCTGCCGGCTGTCGCTGAGTCCGCCGGCATCGGAGTCGTTGATTATCTCGTGAAGGCCGTCAAGGTCGCCCGCCTTATAGACGTCGGTCATCTTCAGGAGCAGCTTCTCGGCGCCGCCATCCACTCTTACCATATCCAGCAGGTCCGATGCCTGTTCGGCTATAGGCACGCAGTAGAGCAGGTCGATCTGTTTCTGCTGCGGTTCGAGGCCACCCACCGGTTTCGAAGCGGCGGCTCCCTTGCCGAGCACATACGCATCGAGTGTGGCTCCGGGCACGTATCCGACAATGTTTTTCTGGGCGAGCATTGTGAGCATCACGGTGGAAACCACGGTCGGCTTGTAGCCGTTCATCATCGAAGTGACACTCAAGGGCTGCCCTGCGATCGCGGAGAATGCAGAATCGATCTCGGCGAGCTGTGCCGGAGTGAACACACGGTTGAGCGTGCTGTCGGCAGGCGCCATCAGCAGCGGGGCTATCTGCTCCTTGGCGGCATTGATATCATCGAGACTCAGTTCGCCATACACGGCATCGACGCTCTTTATTGCTTCGTCGAGCCCGGCGATGCTGTCGGCCAACGATACCGGCGCTACGTGGAGCGTCCCGAAAAGAAAGGAGGGTTTTGACAACCCGTTGCCACTCACTTTCCAAAGCAGCTGCGCGTTGCACTGCATCACGGCAGCCACGGCCAGCATCAGCACTAATGTGATTTTCTTCATGAAACGGTTTTACAAATAAATGAAACAAGCAGTTTATTGTAGTGTTGTAGTTATGTACAACACCGCAAAGGTACACACTTTTTTCATTCCGCAAAAAATTTTCGCAATTTTTTTCGTTTTTTTCTGGAGCCTCACGGAGCAGCAACACTCCGGCCGGTCACATATAGGGCGGGAGCAGGGAGAGCAGATAGGTACGGGCCACGTCCCATGGCACGATCAGGTCACTCCGCCCGGGGAGCAGCGGCACGGGGCGCTCGTTGTGGTCGACCCGCAGATAATAGCGGCCGCCATCTGAGCGGAACAGCACCAACCGCAGGTTGGCAGCCATAGGCACCACATTGAAGTCCTGCCAGTTAAGCGCCACGCTCTCGAAATTGTGAGTGAGATAGTAGCATCCCCGCAGCCGCATCAGCGACAGCAGCGGCATCAGCGTCTCGGCATGTCCGAAGCGTAGCGTCACGTCGGCCACCGTCGTGTCGCCGGCTATGAAGCGGTCGGTGGTGGCTACGAGATCGTCGAGCAGAGACGCGGCCGTCTCCGCCGGCTCGGCCGAGAGCGTCGTGGCCGTGCGCGCGACATACTGCCGGAGGTTGAACGCCGCCCACATCGCATTATATTCCGCCGGCGTCAGCCACTCGGAGATATCGATCTCCATACCCATCGCCGCCAGCCCCGCCAGCATCGAATATTCGTCGAGCGCCAGAGCCACGGAGTCGGCTCCGAACTTGTAATCTCGGCCGAGCACACGGCGCAGAGGCGCCATCGTGACAGTCGCGCGCTGCATGGAGTCGATCAGCGTGGTGTAGGCCGATGACCGCACCGTAGCCTTATAGGCTTTGCTGTCGAAAAAGCGCAGCAGGCCGCTGTAGGCCGGGCCCGACTTTGCGGCGATACTCACTTTCGGGCAGCATTGCGACAATTCGAGGCAGAACTCATACATGCTCATCACGCAGCGAGGCACATAGCTGCTCACCGCACTGACGCGGCCGCGCTCCATCAGCTCGGGAAATTCGGCATACATGCGCGCCGCCAGCCCGCGCTGCTCGGCGGCTCCTATCGAGTCGAGCGCTCCCCACCGGCCGCCAACAGCGGCCGTGACCCTGCCGGCAAGCTCACGCAGCCTCCGTCCGGCCGGGGTGATACTCCCCGCCGTAGCGGCATCGTCGAGCGCCTTCACAACGGCATTGATATGCGTGGGCGACGCCGGAAAACGCGCGCCGTGCCGTCCCACATGATTGATCATCACCGGAGTGAGCGAATCGGGCCATGCGGCCGGATGCTGCGGCACGGGGTAGAGCCGTGCGCTTCCGCGGCACTCATCCCACGTAAAATAGGTGGCAAACGGATCGGCGGCCAACAACGTTGCCGCCTGACTGACCATCAGCAGTGCTGCAAATAAATATCTGACGAACGATTTCATTACCGAAACTTTTTGTTACTTTTGTGAAAGCCTGCCGACCGCAGCATTGAGCGCCGGCAGCGCCAACAATCAACCTCCATCCACTATGGATCAGATCGACCGCTATATAACAGAAAACAATCTTGAAGAAGCGATGGTTCTTCTCAACGGGATCCTCGCCGCCGAACCCGACAACGCCGACGCCCTATTCCGCCGCGGAAAAATCTACTGGCGCCTCGGCAACCGCTCCAAAGCCACCTCCGACTATGCCGCAGCCGCGCTTGCCGACCCCGACAGCCCGGCAGTGCAGGCCCTCGAGCAAGCCCGCGACATCGAAAACTTCTTCAACCCCGACCTCCTAAACCCCTGACCCGTTTTTCATCCACCGGCCATTAACGGGTTTTCATGCTGTAAGCATCACCGTGTGACGGAGATTCCATCCCTGCGTGCCGTTACGAAGATCTATCGTGGTGATTCCTTTAAACAGGCGTCCCACCGAGGCCACCACATCGCCAAACGAAGTGATGCCGCTTAGCCTGAGTGTCGTCATCACCTGCCCGCGCTGACGGACGGTTGCGAAAATAACATCTGAAGAAAGAATAGTTGCCATGATTCAATGCAGTGTTGGCTTGTTGATTACACTGCAAAGTTATGCGGCATCCGTGCACAATCATTACACACAAATGTTAATTCATCGCAAAACAGACTGATACTCAGAGTAACTCAAGCACATCGTCGGCCGTAGCCATCGGGGGCAGCATCAGGGTGTCGTTGAGGCGGCGGAGCCAGGTGAGCTGTTTTTTGGCGTAGACGCGGGTGTTTTTCTGCATGCGGGAGATGGCGGTGGGGCGGTCCATCAGGCCGTCGAAGAGGGCAAACATCTCTTTGATGCCTACGGTATTGAGGGAGTTGAGGTGGCGGAGGTGATAGACGCTGCGGGCTTCGGCCTCGAGGCCGTCGGCCACCATCTGGAGCACGCGGCGGTTGATGCGGTCGAAGAGGGTGTCGCGGGGATAGTCGATGGCCACTTTCACCACGCGGAAGGGGCGCTCTTTGACGCGGCCGGTGCAGAGCGACGAATAGGGCACGCCGGCCTGGAGCGTGACTTCGAGCGCATGGATCATGCGTTTGTGGTTGTTGCGGTCGATGCGGTCGTAGGTCACGGGGTCGACGCGCCGGAGCTCGTCGCGCAGACGCTCGATGCCGTGCTCTTTATATATATTATATGAGTGGCGGCGCACTTCGTCGCTCACGGTGGGTAGCTCGTCGATGCCGCGGGTCACCGCATCGATATACATCATCGAGCCGCCGCACATCACGGCGTATTCGTTGTCGTCCCACAACTGAGGCAGCAGCGCCATCACGTCGGACTCAAACTGGGCGGCGCTGTAATACTGGTCGAGATCGAGCATCCCGACGAAATGATGGTGCACAGCGGCGAGCTGTTCGGGGGTTGGGGCGGCGGTGGCTATGGGGATGCCGCGGTAGATCTGGCGCGAATCGGCCGAGATGATATGGCATCCGAGGCGCTGAGCCACTTCGATGGCGAGCGCGGTCTTTCCGGAGCCGGTGGCGCCGGTGATGACGATGAGCGTAGGCCGCTTCATCAGCGCTCAGCCACAAGGCGGGCTATCTCGACAATCACCTCGGTGGCCTTCTCCATCGAGGGGATGGGCACGAACTCGTAGCGTCCGTGGAAGTTGAGGCCGCCGGCGAAGATGTTGGGACAGGGAAGACCCATGAACGAGAGCTGGGCTCCGTCTGTGCCACCGCGGATGGGCACCACTTTGGGAACGACGTCGACATTTTTCATGGCCTCGATGGCGATGTCGACGATGTGTTTGACCGGCTCGATCTTCTCGCGCATGTTGTAGTACTGGTCGGAGATCTCCAGCGATGCCACGCCGGGGAACTCGTTGTTGATCTTGCGGGTGAGATGCTCAAACTCTTTTTTGCGGCGCTCGAAGCGGTCACGGTCGTGATCGCGGATGATGTATGTGAGCACCGTCTTTTCGACCGTGCCTTCGATCGACACGAGATGATAGAAACCTTCGTAGCCTTCAGTGTGTTCGGGCGTTTCCCAGCGCGGGAGCATGATGACAAACTGGTTGGCGATGCGGATGGAGTTGATCATCTTGTGCTTGGCATAGCCGGGATGGACGTTGCGGCCGTTGAAGGTAACCTTGGCGACGGCGGCGTTGAAATTCTCATATTCCAGCTCGCCGATCTCGCCGCCGTCCATGGTGTAGGCCCAGTCGGCGGCGAAGCGTTTCACGTCGAATTTGTGAGCGCCCTTGCCGATCTCCTCGTCGGGGTTGAAAGCGATGCGGATGTCGCCATGCTTTATCTCCGGATGGTGCATGAGATAGTCGACGGCCGTGATGATCTCGGCTATGCCGGCTTTGTCGTCGGCACCAAGCAGCGTGTTGCCGTCGGTCACGATCAGATCCTGACCGATATAATTATTGAGTTCGGGGAATTCCGAGGGCGAGAGCACGATGCGCTTCTCGGCGTTGAGGGCTATATCGCCGCCCTGATAGTTTTCGACAATGCGGGGCGAGACGTGGCGGCCGCTCATGTCGGGCGATGTGTCGAGGTGGGCTATGAAGCCGACGGTGGGCACGCCAGCGCGGCCGGTGTTGCCGGGAAGGGTAGCCATGAGATAGCCGTTGTCGTCGAGCGTCACATCCTTTAGTCCCATATCGTTGAGCTCTTTTTCGAGATGGCGGGCGAAAATCATCTGGCCCGGAGTGGAGGGTGTAAGGTTGGTGAGCTCGTCGCTCTGGGTGTCGAACTTCACATACTGAAGAAAACGGTCAACTACCTTCATAGCTTTTTGTTGTGTTAGAGATTAACTGTAAAAGTGAGGGCCGGCGCCGATCGGGCGCCAACTATCTGCAAAATTAATAAAACCACGGCGAAAAACAGCATCCGGCGGAGGATAATTTCGTATTATTTACCACGATTTATTAAATTTGCACTGATGATCACGCTTTTTTTACTCACACAGGTGGAAATCTACGTGCTGGCAGCGGTGGGAGCCGCGGCCATTATCGCGCTGTGCGTCAAGCCGTCGTCGCGCGGCGAGGCCCGCGAGTATATGCTCGGGGGCACGCTGTGCTTTGCCGACAGCGCCGGAGCCACGGAGGCCGCCGTCGACATCGAATGTCTCGACAACGGCAGCGTGCTGCTGACGCGTCGCGGGCTGCCGCGTCTCACCGATACCGGGGCTGTCAGTCTGGCTGTCAGTGTGATAGGTTTCGACATCACCATCGAAGAGCGCATCACCGACACGCCGGGCGGCAACCCCGTCAACACCGCCCTGTTCACGTTCGACTTCCTCGGGCAGGAGCGCTACCACCTGCGCTACAACAGCGAGGCGACTGCCACCGCAGCCTCCATGACCCTCTCCAATCGGCCGGGCATGCACCTGTCACGGCCGCTCACCATCGCATCATAAGGGGTCATCGCAAAAGAGGCATCGTAAATTAAAATACGAAGTGCGAAAACTCAGCCGCTGAGATTCTCCTCACTCCT
>URWH01000028.1 GCA_900551515.1 uncultured Porphyromonadaceae bacterium | reverse complement strand
CGGCGGGCCACCTTCCCCGGAGGAGAAGGTTTAACGGAGCAGCTTTTAGAACGCCCAGTTGCCGTTCCGGAAGATGGGCTTGGTGGAGCCGTCGGCGCAGAGGGCGTCGATATTCATGCTGTCGCAGCCGATCATGAAGTCCTCGTGGATCATGGAATCGTTGATGCCCAGGCTGCGGCACTCCTCCAATGTCTTATTCTGGAAGTCTGCAATGGTATCCGGGAAGCCCATGCCCAGAGCCAGGTGGCAGGCGGCATTCTCGTCGAACAGGGTGTTGTAGAACAGCAGGCCGCTCTCGGCAATGGGGCTGGCCTGGGGCACCAGGGCGCACTCGCCCAGGTAGGCAGCACCCTCGTCCATGGAGATCATGGCCTTGAGCAGGTCCTCGCCCTTCTCGGCGTGGACCTCCACGGCCTTGCCGCCGGCAAAGCGGATGGAGAAGCCCTCGATCAGCTGGCCCCGGTAGCTCAGGGGCTTGGTGGCATAGACAATGCCCTCGGCCTGGCCTTTCATGGGGGAGACAAAGCACTCCTCCGTGGGGATATTGGGGTTGAAGAAGATGCCGGTGCGGGCCGTCTCTCCGCCGCCGCAGAAGCGGCCCTCGGGGATCATACCCACGGTGAAGTCCGTGCCGTTGTCGGCGGTATAGTGCAAGGAGCGGATGCCCAGGCTGTTCAGGTAGTCGCAGCGCTCCTGCAGGTCCTTGTCGTGGTCTGCCCAGGCCTTCTCGGGGTCATCGGTGACCCGGGAGGTGAAGAGGATGGCCTCCCAGAGCTTTTCCATGGCGGTGCCGGTGCGCTCGCCGGGGAAGACCTTCTTGGCCCAGGCTGCACCGGGGACGGCGGCAATGCACCACTGCTGGCGGTTCTCCAGCTGGTCCTGATAGGGCTTGATGATGGGGTAGCTCATGCGGCGGGCCTTGGTGACCTTCTCCATATTGATGCCCTTCAGGCCGTCGGGGTCTTCGGACATCAGATGGATGCGGCAGGGCACCACGTCCACCCCCGCCTCGGCGGCAATGACGAACAGTCCGCTCTTGGGGGGCAGAAGTTTGCCGTCCTTTTCGCGGGTGCCCTCCGGGAAGATGAGCAGGGTCTTGCCCTGCTTGCAGGCCTCCACCGTCTGGGAGATGACCGCCATCTCGTCCTTGGTGCCGCGGACGCACACGCCGCCGCAGCAGCGGAAGAACCAGCTCAGCAGGGCGCTGATCTCGAACAGTTCTTTTTTCGCGAACACGACCATCCGCCTGCCCCACCGCGTCACCACGATGAACACCGGGTCGATGGCGGAAACGTGGGTGGGTGCCAGAATATAGCCCTTCGTCTGCACTTTTTTCAGGTTTTCGCGCCCCTCCACCCGGATGCGGAAGCCGATGTGCCACACAAGCCACGCAAGGGGCACCAGAATATAATATAGTACCATTTTCTATTCCTGTCCTGTTTGTTTTATCAGCCGATCTTCTTGGCAATGATCTGCTTCATGGCGTCAAGGCTCTGCTCAAAGTCCAGTTCCGAGGTATCCAGCAGCACGGCGTCCTCCGCCTGCTTCAGCGGGGCGGCGGCGCGGTGGGTGTCCTGATAGTCCCGCTGCTTCACGTCTGCCAGCACTTCCTCGTAGGGAGTGTCGATGCCCTTGGCCTGATACTCCTTCCAGCGGCGGGTGGCGCGTGCCTCCGGGCTGGCAGTCAGGAAGATCTTCACCGTAGCGTCCGGCAGCACCACCGTGCCGATGTCCCGGCCATCCATCAGCACATCCTGCTTTTTGGCCATGCTGCGCTGCAAGTCCAGCAGAAATGCCCGCACGGCGGGGTTTGCACCCACGGCAGAGGCTGCCATACCCGCCTGCTCGGTGCGGATGGCAGCGCTCACGTCCTCGTCCTTCAAGTAGATGTGCTGCTCGCCCGCAATGGACGCCAGCCGCAGCTCGATTTCCGGCAGCAGGGCGTCCACCGCCGCGTTGTCCTTGGGGTCCTTGCCCGCGCGCAGGGCATACAGGCCGATGGCGCGGTACATTGCACCGGTGTCCACATAGATATAGCCCAGCTCTGCCGCCAGACGGCGTGCCAGAGTGGATTTGCCTGCACCCGCAGGCCCATCGATTGCAACAGATACCATGATATGTTCTCCTTATTTATATATAGTACACAGCAAAACGGACTGCGCTGCTTTTGACGTATCCCTATCAGCCGCCTGCAATAGCCTTCCCCCGGTCGGGGGAAGGTGGCTGCGAACACAGTGAGCAGACGGATGAGGGCGCGGGCAAGCAACAGCCGTCCGCATTTTTGCTTTTTTTACAGGTTATTCGCAAAGCTCTGCGCGGTGCAGAAAGCAATCTGCAGATTGTAGCCGCCGGTGTAGGCGTCCACGTCCAGCACCTCGCCCGCAAAGTACAGCCCCAGCGCCTTTTTGCTCTGCATGGTCTTGGGGTCTACCTCCCGCACCGATACGCCGCCGGAGGTGATGACTGCAATTCCGATTTCAGCGGGGTAGGTGGTGGCTATGGCCGTCAGCGAGTCGCGGAGCGAGTCGGCTAATGTGGCTAATGTGGTGGCGGCGGCGGGTGTGCCGTGGGTGCCGCAGGCTGATGTGACTGCGGTGATGAGGGTCAGGGCGGGCAGTATGATGCGTTTCAGAAGGTTCATCGCTGATTCATCGCTGATTAGAGGCCGAGTTGCGACCGCCACTCGTCGAGCGACTGGCGGGTGTAGCTGTTGAGCAGCCGTCCTTTCTTCCAGTTGATTGAGGGATAGGCTGTTTGCATGTCGTGCTCGCTGTTCTCGATGCCGCTGCCGCCGGAGGTCATGAACGGTATGACGGTTTTGCCTTCGAGGTTGTGGCTCTCGATGAAGGTGTTGATGATGGTGGGGGCGGTGTTCCACCAGTTGGGATAGCCGATGAAGATGACGTCGTAGTCGGCGATGTCGGCGATGGTGTCGGCGATTGCGGGGCGCGACGAGCGGTCGTGCATCTCCACCGAGCTGCGGCTCGATGAATCGCGCCAGTCGAGGTCGGCGTCGGTGTAGGGCGTCGCGGGTTTGATCTCGACGAGCGAGGCGCCCATGGCTTCGGCCAGATCGGAGGCTGCCTGCCGTGTGGTGCCGGTGGCCGAGAAATAGGTCACGAGGACCCTGGAATTGTTGGCGCCGGCCGGGCTGGCGGTGGCTGCCGGTTTGCTGTTCTGACCGCAGGAGGTCAGGGCGAAGAATAAGCCTGCTGCGGCGCATAAGAGAGCTTTCATATCGGTGTGTGGGTTTATTGTTAAGATGATGCGCAAAGATAGAAACAAAATCGGGCATCGTCAAAACGGCGGCGGCGCGATCGGGAGAAATGGTAATAATAAGGAGGATCGGGGTAGCAAAATAAAGGGTGTGCCGCCAATGCATTGGAGGCACACCCTTAATACTGTTGGCGTTAGGATTATTTGCCCAGGAAAATTTCGGTGGGGAAGTGGTCGGAGTAGCCGTTGAGCCAAACGCCGCCCGAGTGTGTGCGGAGCGGGTAGCCCTGGCGCGTGCCTTCGGTGTCTTTGAGGAAGTCGAAGTTGAGCACTTTGGCCGAGCGGTAGTGGAGCTGTCCGGGGCGGGTGTTGTCGCCGAGGAGTGTGCCGCTGACGATGATCTGGTCGAAGAGGTTCCAAGAGCCTTTGTAGGCGAGCGTGCCGATGCCGTCGTCGAGTTTCTTCCACCAGGGATTGTAGAAGCCGTGGGGCTGCACCTTGTCGGCGTTTTTGTTGGCGCCGAGCACTTTAGCGCATGATTTGTCCTGCGGGTCGTCGTTTAGGTCGCCCATGATGATCACACCCTGGTTGGGTCGGATAGCCCAGAGCGAGTCGGCGATATCCTTGGAGAGCTGAGCGGCAGCTTCGCGGAGATAGGATGACTGTTCCTGTCCGCCCAGGCGCGACGGCCAGTGGTTGACGATGACGCTGACGGTGTCGCCGGCGAGGATGCCGGTGACGCACATCTGGTCGCGGGTCTTGAACGATTCATAGCCGGGGATGACGAGCGTGTGGTTGGTGACATCGAGCACGCGGAACAAGCGTGGATTGTAGAGCAACCCGACGTCGACGCCGCGGCGGTCGGGTGAGTCGTGATGGCATATCTGAAGCATCCAGCGGCGGATAGGCTCGGCTTTGACGAGATCCTCGAGCACCGAGCGGTTTTCGATTTCCGATACACCGATGATGGCGGGGCCCATGGGGGTGTTGGGCGATGTCATGTGGCTGATGGCAGTGGCGAGATTGTGGATTTTGGCCCAGTATTTCTTGCTGCCCCACTGGTTTTTGCCGTTGGGCGTGAACTCGTCGTCACGGCCGAGGGGGTTGTTGGGGATGGTGTCGAATAGATTCTCGAGGTTGTAGAAAGCGACACCGAAACGTTGTGTGACGGGGTGCTGTTTCTGAGCCGAAAGCGATGCGGTGAATGCGATAGCGGTCACCGCGAGAATGCAAAGACGTTTCAGATTCATGATTATGATGAGTTATGATTTTGGCAATGATGAGCGCAACAGAAGTTGCGGCCGGTAAAATTAACAATAATCCCGCAGAAATCACCTCACGCCGCCCAAATTATTTGCCGGAGATGAATCTCCGGGCGCATTGTGGGATCAGAGTGAGATTTGGGTTAGGTTGGATTGATGCATCGGATTACAAAAGTAGTGATAAATCCGGGTAAATGCAAATACACGTTTCACATGCTGTAAAACATATGGCGGGGAGGTGAAAAAAAGAGTGTTAAAAAGGTGAGAAATCAGTTGAAAATGCTTAATTTTGGAGGTTAAATGCGTCGGTACGCCCATGTGTGGAAACGTGAGAAACTGAAGCTGTGGGCAGCCGTGCGTTTATCGGGTTGAAAACTAAATAAATATCTAAATAACCAATTTTAAAGTTTTATGAGAATCAAACTGTTTTTGCTAATGTTGCTGACAGCTACGTTCCCGTTGCTGGCCCAGCAGGCCACAGTTAAGGGGACGGTGGTCGACGCCACTACGGGCAGTCCCGTGGCGGGTGCCGCTGTCATGCTTAACGATCAGGGCACGGTGGTGGTCACCGGGCCGGCAGGTGACTTCAGTATCAGTAATGTCAACCCGGGCAACGACGTGATTGTAGTGGCCGCCTACGGCTACAACGACCTCTCGCAGCCTGTGATCCTTACTTCAGGCGACGCATCCGATCTCGGCGTGCTCAAGATGGACGTTGTGCGCTCGGCCGGACGTGCCATAGCCGAATCGCAGCAGGAAATGCGCTACGACCAGACGGCCATCGAGGATGAAGAGGGTAACGATCAGTCGGTGGGCGTGTTGTCGGGAGCGTCCGACAACGTGTTCTACGACGCTGCCAACTATAACTTCTCGCTGATGCGTTTCCGCATGCGTGGCTATGATTCATATCTCACCACCACCTATATCAACGGCGTCCCGTTCAATGATCTCGCCCGCGGCCGTTTCAATTATTCGACGCTCGGCGGCATGAACAGGGCCTTCCGCAATCGCACCACAACGCTGGGCATGGGCGCCGCAAGCTATGGCTTCGGCGGTCTGGGCGGCAGCACCAACATCAACACCATCACCGAGAGCTACGCTCCGGGCTTCTACGGATCGGTGGCCTATACCAACGCCGCATATATGGCCCGCGCCATGCTTCTATATTCAACAGGCATCAACCGCCACGGCTTCGGCCTCACGGTGGGCGCCATCGGCCGCTACTCCAACGAGGGCGTTATCCCCGGCACATTCTACAATTCAGCCGGCCTCTTCCTGTCGATGGAGAAACAGTTCGGCACCAAGCACTCTCTGACACTCACAGCCTTCGGCGCCCCGACCCAGCGCGCCACCAACTCGGCAACCTATCTCGAAGCCTACGAGCTCGCCGACGACAACCTCTACAACCCCAACTGGGGCTGGCAAGACGGCAAGAAACGCAGCTCGAAAATCGTTGAGACTTTCGACCCCACCGTCATCCTCAACTGGCTATGGAAGCCGAAGACAGGCACATCGCTCAATACCGGTTTCGCTTTCCGCTCGGTCAACTATTCGACCTCGGCGCTCAACTGGTACAACGCCCGCGACCCGCGTCCGGACTACTACCGCTATCTGCCCTCGTACTGGACAGACAATCAGGATGCCTACGACATGTACACGGATCTGTGGCATCAGTCGTCGTTCCGTCAGATAGACTGGGATGCCCTGTATCAGGCCAACTACCTCAACAACGAGGCCAACAAAGCCAATCCCGACGGCACACAGAAGGGCTCGACCTACATTCTGGAAAACCGCCACAGCAACCAGCTCAACTTCATCTTCAGCTCGGTGCTCAACCACCGCCTCAACGACAACATGACCCTCCAGGCAGGCGTGTCGGCCAACTACACCCGCGCCCACTACTACAAGACCATCCGCGATCTGCTCGGCGGCGAGTTCTGGCTCGATATCGACCAGTTCAGCGAACGCGACTTCCCCGACAACCCCGAATTGCTACAGAACGACCTCAACAACCCGAACCGCCGCGTGGGCGAGGACGACAAGTTCGGCTACAACTACTATATCAACGCCATCCAGGCCAAAGCATGGATCCAGAACATGATAACCCTTCCGAAATGGGACATCAACTACGGACTGGAGATGAGCTACACGCAGTTCCAGCGCGACGGCAAGATGCGCAACGGCCGCGCACCGCTCAACTCCTACGGCAAGGGCGACACCCACAAATTTGACAACGGCGCGATAAAAGCAGGCGCAACCTACAAGCTCAACGGCCGCAACTTCTTCTCGGCCCACGCCGAATACTCCACCATGGCTCCGCTCTTTGAATACGCCTATATCTCGCCGCGCATCAAGGACACTGCCATCGACGGCCTCACCAGCACCCGCATGTTCTCGGTCGATCTCTCCTACAACTGGAACTACCGCCGCTTCCGCGGATCGGTCAGCGGTTTCTTCACCAACATGTATGACCTCACCGAACGCACATCGTACTACGACGACCAGTATTCGACCTTCATGAACTATGTGACCAAAGGCGTGAAGCAGAATTACAAAGGCATCGAGGTGGGCATGGCCTTCAAGATCACCCCGAGCCTCACTGCCACAGCCGCCGGCACGATAGCCAGCTACCGCTATAAAAACAACCCCACGGGCGTGCGCAGCTATGAAAACGGCATGGCAGCAGATACCGCCACCACCGTCTATCTGAAGAATTATCACATCGGAGGCACCCCGCAGACGGCTGTCAATATCGGCCTCGACTGGGCAGCGCCGCGCATGTGGTTCTTCAACATCAACGCATCGTGGATGGGTAATGCCTACGTGAACCAGAGCCCAGTGCGTCACGAAGCGCTCACCAACCTCTGGACCCTGTATCCCGATCCCGAGCAGCTTGAAGCAGCAGTGAAAAACATCACATCCGAGGACAAACTCAACAATGCCTTCACCCTCAATCTGTCGGTGGGCAAGCTGATCTACCTCGACCGTCGCACAAGCCTGAATATCAATGTCAACGTCGACAATCTCCTCAATAAGAAAAACATCATGACCTACGGTTATCAGCAGGGTCGTTTCGACTACACCGACTTCAACCGTATGAAATACCCCAACAAATACTATTATGCCCAGGGTATCAAGGTGTTTGTCAATGTGGGCATCCGTTTCTAAAACTTAACAGCTAACAACTAACACGTTCAGACATGAAAATATATAAATCAATGTTGGCTGCGCTCACGCTTGCCGTATCGTCGGTAGCGCTTACGGGCTGCGATGAAGATCTCGCCGTGCCGCCGCTGTCGATACCGTCAACCGACGTGCGCGCCAATATGACGATCGCCGAGTTCAAGGCCAAATACTGGTCGGGCGAGAATAACTACTGCACCCTTGTGGGTCAAAACGACAACGGCGAGGACATCATCCTCGGCGGCCGCATCATCGCCTCAGACGAGGGCGGCAACATCTACCAGAACCTGATGCTCCAGGACGAGACGGGCGCCATCACCATAGCCACTCTGACATCGAGCAACGACGGATTGAGCGATCTCAACACCCAGTATAAAGTGGGCGAAGAGATGTATATCAACGCCACCGGACTCTATGCGGGCAAATATGCCGGACTCTTCCAGATCGGCACCGCCGGCGACTACAACGGCACACCGCAGACCTCGAAAATGCCGGCCACCGAATTCCTGAGCCACACATTCCTCAACGGACTGCCTCAGCCCTCGAAGTTGACGGTGATCGACATGACGATACCCGAAATCAATGCCCTCAACTCTGTTGAGGATCAGCAGAAATATCAGAGCCAGCTCATCAGAATCAACGACGTGTCGTGGATCGGTGGCGGCGAGCTCAACTGGGGCGAGACAGGCTCGTCGTCGGCCGGTGTAAACCGTTATCTCATCGATGCCGCCGGCAACCGTCTGCTCGTGCGCAACAGCAACAAATCGGACTTCTGCGACCAGAAGCTCCCGGCCGGCCACGGAACGGTAACCGGCATCCTGAGCTACTACAACGGCGCATGGCAGTTCCTGTTCCGCACGCCCGCCGACTGCGCCGGATTTGAAGGCGAAGGCTACGGCCCTGTTATGGAAGGCGACGGCACGGCTGAATCGCCCTACACCGTAGGCGGCGTGCTTGCAGGCGCACAGGGCAGCGAGCAGTGGGTGACAGGCTACATCGTAGGCTGGGTTGAGGGTCAGGTGCTCTCGACCGGCGCTCACTTCACCGTTCCCGCATCGTCGGCTTCCAACCTGCTTTTGGCAGCGAGCCCCACGGAAACTAACGTTTCCAATTGCATCCCCGTGCAGCTCACCAGCGGCAGCGCCGTTCGCACGGCACTCAACCTCCAGAACAATCCCGACAACCTGGGCAAACAGGTTTCGATCAAGGGTAATCTCGAGTCATACTTCGGCGCCGCCGGCGTGAAAGCACCCACAGCATACGCCTGTGGCGACAAAGGCGACGACAGCGGCACAACGCCTGACACCCCGAATCCTCCGGCGGGCTCCGGCGACGGCACATCCGACAAGCCCTACGAAGTTTCGCAGGTGCTCGGGGGCGCCACAGGCACCGGCGTGTGGATGACAGGCTATATCGTGGGCGCAGTCAACGACAAGTCGATCTCCGACGCAGCGTTCACGGGACCTTTCGCACTTAAGACCAATCTGCTTCTGGCAGCCACAGCGGGCGAAACCGACATCAACAAATGCGTTGCCGTGCAGCTTCCCGCAGGCAAAGTGCGCGATGCCCTCAATCTCGTTGACAACGCCGGCAACCTCGGCAAACAGGTAGCTATCAAAGGCAATCTTGAAAAATACTTCGGCGTTGCCGGCATGAAGAGCGTGAGCGATTATGCATGGGGCAACGCCGGCGGCGGCGACACGCCCGTCAGCGGCGCCACCTTCAAGAAAGTGACCAGCATCACTTCCGGCAAGCAGTATCTGCTCGTGGCATCGGGCAAGGCAGCTCTCCTCGACACCCGCAATTATGGTTATCTCCCGGTGACTGACGTGACCGACAACGGCGGCACAATCACAGCCGACGCTGCCAACGCCTACACCATCGAAAGCACCAGCGGCGGCTACACCATCAAGATGAGCGACGGCCGCTACATATATCAGACCGGAACATACAACAGCTTCAACTTCTCGGCTTCGCCCTCCGAAGGCAACGTCTGGACAATCGCCGCACAGGGCGACGGAACGTTCAAGATCACCAACGTGTCGACCGGCAAGTTTATCCAGTATGACTCGAATTACACTTCCTACGGCTGCTACAGCGCTTCACAAGGCGTGATGCCGGCCCTCTACGAGAAACAGTAATCAATACACCTTAATTAATATATAAGGAAATGAAAAAAATCAAAGCTTACGTAGGCTTGATGATGACCGCGCTGGTGGCCGGCTGGTCGATGACGTCGTGTCAGGACGATTTCGACTCACCCGCCATGAACATCCCCGTGGCAACAATCCAGCCCAATACGACGATTGCCGACGTCAAGGCCAAATTCTGGAACGATGCCGACAATTATATCGACACCATCCGTCTGGCCGACAACGGCGACCATGTGATCATAGCCGGCCGCGTGGTCAGCTCCGACGCATCGGGCAACATCTACAAAAACCTCGTGATCCAGGATAAGACGGGCGCCCTTACGCTGTCGATCAACGCCAACTCGCTCTACAACGAATACCGCATCGGTCAGGAGATAGTGATCGACCTCACCGATATGTATATCGGCAAGTACAGCACCCTCCAGCAGATGGGCTTCCCCGACTATTCGGCCGCCTATGGCTGGCAGGCAACATTCATGCCTCTTGAATTCTTCAAGGATCATGCGCAGCTCAACGGCCTTCCCGAGCCATCGAAGATCGACACGCTCACACTGTCGATCGGCGATCTCGGCAACGGCTCGGCCGAGCTTCAGAAATATCAGAGCCAGCTGGTGCGCTTCAACAACGTGGCCTTTGAAGAGGGCGGCGAAGTGACCTTCTGCACGGCACACAAAGTGAACACCAACCGCACCCTCAAGGATGCCAACGGCAATACCATCATCGTGCGCACATCGGGCTACGCCAACTTCTGGAGCACACGTCTGCCCGCCGGCTACGGCGACGTCGTGGGCATCCTCTCGACTTACAAATCGGGCGGCAACATCCAGTGGCAGCTCGTGCTCCGCAGCACCGGGGACCTCATGAACTTCGGCAACCCGACACTTCCCAAAGGCACGGAGGACAACCCCTACGACGTTCTCGAGGCCATCGATATGGTCAACAATTCGACAGCCAAATCAGCGTGGTACACCGGCTATATCGTAGGTAGCGTCAAAGCCGGTGTCGAAACCGTAAGCTCGGCTTCCGACATCATCTGGGGCACTGACGCCGAACTGGCCAACAATCTCGTGATCGGCCAGACGGCAGAATCGAAATCGCTCGATGAGGTGATGTTCGTCACGCTGCCGCAGGGATCGCCGCTGCGTGAGTACGGCAACCTCCGCGACGTGCCCGGAAACTACGGCAAACAGATGTGGATTCTCGCCACTCCGGGCGAGGAACTCGGCATGAAAGCCTTCACCGGCAACACCGGCGCCGTCAACACATGGCGCATCGAAGGTGTCACAGTGCCAGGCTCTGAAACACCCGGCGGCCCCGTGGCCGAAGGCGACGGCTCCGAAGCCAAGCCCTACAATCCCACACAGGTGCTTGCTAAAGGCAAATCGGTCAACGAACCCGGCAAATGGGTGAGCGGCTACATCGTAGGTTATGTTCCCGACAAATATCTCGACGGCGCTCTCTTCACCGTTCCCGCGACATCGGCTACCAACGTGCTTCTGGCCACGACACCCGACGAAACGGACTACAGCAAATGCGTGCCCGTAAAGCTTCCGGCCGGCAACATCCGCTCGGCTCTCAACCTCATGGACAACCCCGGCAACCACAAGAAGCTCTGCTCAGTCTATGGCACACTCGTGGCCTACTTCGGCGTGGCCGGTGTGAGAGAGACATCGGACTGCAAGATCGAAGGCGGCGGCGAGACTCCGACACCTCCGACGCCCGGCGATGCCGTGACCTCGTTCACTGAAAACTTCGACGGCGGCACATCGTTCCCGACCACAGTCGGTTTTACCATAGCCGAAACCTCGGGCAACGCTTCGTGGTTTATCCGCAAGGCCGACGCCAACAATCCCACCAACTGCGCCGAAGTCACCGGCTACGGCAGCAACAAGACACCGGGCGCCAACGGATTCGTTTCGTGGCTCATCTCATGTCCGCTCAATGTCGACGGCATGACCAGCAAGGTGCTCACATTCAAATCGAAAGTCGGCTACTCCGGCAACGGCACCCTCGAAGTCTACGCCCTCTCGTCGGCCGATCCCGGCACCGCGACAAAAACGAAGCTCAACGCCACCATACCCCAGCCCACCGGCTCATGGGGCGACTATGTGGAATCGGGCAACGTATCGCTCGCAGGCCTTTCGGGCACCGTGTACATCGGCTTCTGCTACACAGCGGCACAGGGTTCGGGCTACACCACCTATCGTGTTGAAGACGTAGTGGCCGGCACTGCCGGTACGGGCGGCGGCGACACTCCGACGCCTCCGGTGACCGGCAGCAACAGCGCTGACCTCGGCACGCTCACAGCCAGCAGCTCCTACAAGACCGTCACCACAACTGACGGCTGGGTGGCCACTAACTGCGCCGTGCAGACCGGCGGAGCCAAGGACAACAACCCGGCATTCACGATGATCGGCTCGTCGGCCGACATTCACGCTGTTTGCCTCAATGGCAAGGCGTCGACTCCCGGCTCGCTGGTTTCGCCGACACTCACCGGCGGCATCAAGAAGCTGTCGTTTAAATACGGTTTCGCATTCAGCGACAAACAGGCCAAGTTCACCATCAACATCAAGCAGAACGGCGCCGTTGTCAAGACGCAGACTGTCGACCTCACCTCGGTCACCAAGGGTCAGGCCGTGGATTTCAGCATGGACTGCAACGTAAGCGGCAGCTTCGTGATTGAAATTGTCAACGACTGCAAGACGGGCACTGACAAGAATGTTGACCGCGTTTCGATCTGGGACATCACCTGGAGCAATATGTGATCAAATCACCTCAATAAACACCGGTGGCGGGCTCGATTGGGCTCGCCACTGCTGTTTTTATGGGGGGGGGATGGCGGGGGCTTAGCGTGCGGGGGCTTAGCTAAATTAGCTAAAATAGCTATGGTAGCTAACTTAGCGGGGGCTTAGCGGGGACGGGTGAATTTTTGCTATGATTAACTAAGATTGTTGACGGGAATTGCAAATAATTATTAACTTTGCACGAAATAGTATAGTTACGTCACGGCATCGCGCTGCGGCATCTCACTTCAATAGAAAAAGACACAGCATGAGTTCGAAATACACTTATATCGACATCGTAGTCAATGTCATGGAGGGCGGCCTCCCGGCAACAACATGTGCCACCGAAGGCGCACCCTCGCTGCAGCTCCCGTCGCTCAACGAGATCACCTCGCATTTCAGCGATCTGACAGAGGGATATCTGTTGTGGAATGCCGGCGGACGCCGTGGCTGCACCTATTTCAGCCTCGACAGAGTGAGCGGTCAGCCGAAGCTGTCGGTGACGCTGCTCGCCGACAACAATGTGCTGCTGGCCGGCCGTCAGGTGGTGATGCTCCTGTCGGCTATCAAAAGCCGTGTGTTTGAAGGTGAGGCGCTTACGCCTGATACGTTCGACCGTCTGATCCGTGAATCGGGCATGGCCGAGCAGCCGCTCCGTTGCGACGACGACGGCTACGGCGACATGAACGGCACCGCCGTAGCTTACCGCACCTACGCATCGCCCGGCGAGCTGTCGAACATCATCGGTTTTCCGCGCCAGAAACCCTATACGGGCTATCACGGTGTCGTAGTGGTGCCGGCAACGGCCGAACAGAATTCGGGCGACAACATGCCGCAGATCACGGTGGCGGTCGACAAGGCTCTCATGGTGGTGTGCCCCGAAGGGGTCAGCGCTTCAGCGCAGCGCTTGAGCTTCTCCGACCATCTCACCGTCACTTACCGCTGTCCGGGCTTCGATCCGGTGTCGGTGATGTTTGAGGTGGGGACGACCAACCGCTACGTGCGCATCAACGGGCCGGCACTCATTGTCAACAGTGCCGCACATGCCGGCATCGTGTTCCGCCGCCGCGTGCCCTACAACGTGATCACCACCGGCGGACAGCATGTAGACACCTACACCATCCTCATTAACGGCCGCACGGCCAACCGCACCGAAGAGGGCTTTGAAGTGGCCAACACCGATTTCGAAAACGGAATAGTGCGCATCACCGTGTCGTCGACCAATTTCAGCTCCTACTCCAACGATTTCTCACCCGAGAGCCTCGAGGCAGCCTCGCCGCTCGAAGTGGTGCTCGAGCCCGAATCGCGCGACATCCTGCTGCGTCTGGATTTCGGCGACGGCCGCGTGGTGGAGGAACACCTCAACATAGAAAAAAACACTCCCGAATATTGCCGTCTGCGCGCAGGCTCGTTCCACGGATTTCGCGCACACCGACTGATGGGGAGCAAGCCCGAGACTTACAATATCGACGTGCGTCCCAC
>URWH01000027.1 GCA_900551515.1 uncultured Porphyromonadaceae bacterium | reverse complement strand
GCAGCGAAGTGGCCGCCCTCTACGCCGCCCGTCGCGAGCAGCTCCGCACCATCGTGGCCTCCCGCCGCGCCGAGCAGAAAGCGTGGGCCGAGGCCAATCCGGCGCTCGCCGTCACGCTCAAAGGCTATTATGAAGGTGTGTTGCCCCATATCGACTACCGCGCCATTGTCCACAAAGCCAACGTGGCCACCCGCACCGCATCGGCCGACGTGCTCGCCGAGCTCGGCCGCAAAGTGGGCAACATGATAGTGTCCAGCGCCGACCTCGCCAACTCCGACAAGACCGACGCCTTCCTCAAACAGACCGGTGCGCTGAAACACGGCGACTTCACCGGAGCCTTCCTCCATGCCGGCGTGAGCGAGCTCACCATGGCCTCCATCATGAACGGCATTGTGCTCCACGGCGGAATGCTGGCAGCCTGCGGCACATTTTTCGTGTTTTCCGATTATATGAAACCGGCAGTGCGCATGGCCGCGCTCATGGAACTGCCCGTGAAATATGTGTGGACCCACGACGCCTTCCGCGTCGGCGAGGACGGTCCCACCCATGAGCCCGTCGAACAAGAGGCTCAGATACGTCTGCTCGAAGAGCTCCACAATCTGTCGGGCCGCCGCTCCATGCTTGTGATCCGCCCGGCCGACTCCGCCGAGGCCACCATAGCCTGGGAGATGGCGATGGAAAACCGCGACACTCCCACGGCGCTCATACTCACGCGTCAGGATGTCACCGACCTGCCGTCGGTTACCGGCGACCGCTACGACGAAGCCGAAGGCATGCGCCACGGCGGCTATGTGGTCATGGATGCCCCCTCGGCTGAGGTGACACTTGTGGCCAACGGCTCCGAAGTTTCGCTCCTCTGTCAGGTTGCCGTGCTTCTTGAGGCTGAGGGCGTCAAAGCCCGCGTCGTTTCGGTGCCGTCGCTCGGCCTGTTCGAGGATCAGGACGAAGATTACCGTCAGAGCGTCATCCCCGCCGGCATCCCCGTGTTCGGGCTTACAGCCGGCCTTCCCTCGACGCTCCGCGGTGTCTGCGGCCCCCGCGCCCGCGTCTACGGCCTCGACCGCTTCGGTGCGTCGGCGCCCTACAAGGTGCTCGACGAAAAGTTTGGCTTCACCCCTCAGAACATTCTCCGCGAAGTCCTTGCCTTCATTGGCAGGTAGGGCCGTGTGTTTTTGGGAATTAATATTTGTTTTAACGCATATTAACGTATAATTTGTCGGTGTTTAGCCTACATCTGTCTATGTTTGCATCCGACGTTGATGCGGCATCCGCCGTTGTGTCCGCGTCGAATATGTTAACCGTCTGATACCATTGTCATTCCCGATTTTTCTCATATTGGCTTGGCAATTATCTCAACGACTTGAAACGTATTATTTAATCAATATTATTAACCAATCTTACATTCAACATGAGAAAAATCTACTCTCTATTTTTGTTGATGCTTCTCCCGCTGCTGGCTGTAGCCCAGGACAATCAGGCTATATCCAAGACCCACACCAACTACAGCCCCTCATCGGGAAGAATGCAAGAGTACGCCCTGCAGATTCCTTATGCGGCAGCTGTGGGTCACGCCATGCCGTCGCAGGTAGGCGACTCTTACACCATCGGCATGTGGTTCAAACAGTCCGCACGCAACAGCTGTACCTATTACCGTGCAGTTAAACGTTCCGTACTTATGGGCCTCTCGACCACCGAACACATGAACCTCAACGGTAACTGGCTTCTGGAAATCAACGCCGACGGCAAGTTTCAATTAGACGGACACGGCGGTGAAAACAACGGAGCAGGCACCTACAGCATGGTCGGCGAAGTTTCCGGCAGTCCCACTGTTGAGCTCGACACCTGGTATTATGTCACTTTCGTTGTAGACAACGTCAACTTCAAAGCCGCCCTTTATCTCGACGGCGACCTCGTTAAAGAATGGGCCACGAGCACTCCGGGTCTTTTCTACGGTCCTACCGCTTCTCCCTGGAGCGACGGTGTGTTCCGATTCGCAGACTACGGTTTCTCCGGTGCTGTTGACGAAATCAACATCTACAACCGCGCTCTTACAGCCGACGAAGTGGCAGTAGCCAAAGTAAACGCCAACGCCGTTAGCGGCATGACCGGCTACTACACCCTCAACGCATCTACCGACGGCACATTCGCCAACGAAGCCACGAATGCAGCTTCCGGCACTAATGCCTCCTATCTCCTCGGCACCGCTCAAAATTTCTGGGCCGACAGCGGTCTTATCACAATGGCTTATTCATCGGCCACCCCTACTTTCGTTGAGGGCCGCGAAAATCTCCCCGTTGATGCGTCAGTGACCATCAGGGACGGTGAAGGCGGTACGCTCTCCGTTTCCGACGGCAGAAACTCCTATGTAGCTGCCGACGATCCCTATACCATCTCTACTGGCACAGTGCTCACTCTTACCGCCACTCCTGCCGAAGGCTATGAACTCGTAGGCATATATGCCGCATCTGCCGCAGGCGATATCGAAGCTGAAATTGCCAATGGCGGAACTTACACCGTTGTCAAGGACATCACACTGACCGCACGCTACACTAACGAAACCTACGCGCTGACCGTCAACAATGCTCTCAACGTGCCTTACACGCTGACCTACGGCGGAACTGAAGTTTCCGACCTCACCCAGCTTATGGGAGGCGGCGCAGAATACAAACTCACTCTCAATGTGCCCGAAAGCATGGTTCTCGAAAGCGTCCAGCTCGGCACAGAGACCCTTACGGCTGTCGACGGCGTCTACACCATCACTCTTGATGCCGATGCCACCCTCACCATCAACGCACGCAACAAAGCCCAGTACACCGTAACAATCAACCAGCCCACCGGCGGTACGGTTGCAGTTGCCAAAGGCTCAACAGCAATCAGCTCCGGCGATAAGGTTTACGAAAACGACGTGCTGACCCTCAGCAACACCAAAGATTCCGGCTACACTTTCGTCAACTACGTGATCAACGGCTCAAACACAACAGCCGAGACATATACCGTAACCGGCGATGTAACAATCTCAGCCCTCTTCGAAGAAGGCGTTGAATACTGCTACCCCGAAGGCAACGCAACCCGCTCGGATTCACGTGGTATCACTTTGCTCACCGTATCCGATGATCAGGGTAACACCGCTACCGTAACCGGTGCCGGCACTTCCGGAACCCACGCTCTCTACACCGACCAGACTTCAACAGTATTCGTCACAAAGCCCGGTGCTACCGTGACAATCAAGAATAATGGTTCAGGAACCTGGATGTCAAGCTACGTTTATGTTGACTATGACAAAAACGGCACATTCGATTTCACTGCAGCAAACTGCGCAGGCGCAAAGGTTGACGGCGAACTCGTTTCACACACCGGTTATTCCGGCACTTCATCCGATCCTACTGTAACATGCACAGGCTCTTCAATTGACTGGCAGGCCTCCTTCACCCTCACGATGCCGACATTCGTAATTCCCGAAGACCTTGCACCCGGCAACTACCGCATCCGCCACAAAGTTGACTGGAACTGTGTGGATCCTTGCGGTCGTCTGTCAGCCAACGGTTTCTCCGACAACTTCATGGATGCCAATGGTGGCGGTGTCATCGACTTCACCATCCGCATCGAATCGGAAGATTACGAAACAGCCCGCACCATCACCGTCGCTTCCGCTGACGAATCACTCGGCACTGTAGCCATCACAGATCCCGCAACCTCGGAATCCTCGATATCCACCGTTCAGAAAGGTGTTACCGTGAAAGCCACTCCGGCTGCCGGCTACGCTTTCCTCAACTGGACCGACGGCGATAACAATGTAGTGGCTACCACCGCATCCTACATCTACACCGGCGAAACCGATGTCACACTCACCGCTCACTTCGGCTATGCAGTGAACTTCACCGTAGGATCTGACGGCACAGCCACCGTAGTTGCCAACGGCACAAGCCTCAGCTCGGGCGATGTGGTCGCTCCCGGCACTGAAGTAGTGATCACCCTATCACCCGCCGACGGCAAGAACGCTCTCGTCGAACTCAACGGCACAAACGTAACTCTCGAAGGCAACACCTTCACCTTCACCGTTGAAGAGGCTACTACTATCGCAATCACATTCGTTGACCAGATCAACCACATCACTATCGTCACCGAAGGCAACGGCAGCGTTCAGGTATGGACAGGCTACGATCTTGACAACGGCAACAAACCTGCAGGCGTTCAGCTCACCACAGGCAGCATCATCCCCACCTACAGCGAATCGCTTGATGACAACATGCGTGCCCTCGAATGCTTCTTGATCCCCGGCACCACCGCCGACGGATATGAAAGCATCTCAAGCTTATCTTACTCGATCGGCAGCGACGTTGTCAATATCGATCTCAACACCTACGAATTCGTAACGATGGACACGAGCCTCGAGATACCTTCCGATTTCAACGAAGCAACCGTTGCAATGGAGATTCCTCTGGCCGACGTCAACGGTGAAGTGACACTCAACGTCACCTTCACAGGCAGCACCCAGGGTATCGGCGAAATCGGTATCGACGAAGCCAACGGCCCGGTTGAATTCTACAACCTCCAGGGCGTACGTGTAGCAGCTGAAAACCTCGTTCCCGGTTTCTACATTGTCCGTCAGGGCAACACCGCCAAGAAGGTATTCATCCAGAAATAATCCTCCATTATTTCATAACACCCCCGAAAAGGAGCGCCTCGGCGCTCCTTTTTTACTACCCCAACTAACGACAGGAGCGGCGGCTCCAGCCGCCGACAGCCTTACTGCGTGCAAGTCTGCTTATTACACCTTTTTTGAAGGATTTCGCTGACGCATCACTGGCGCGACCGCATGGTCCATATCCGTATGGCTCCCCCCGAAAATCCATACGCCTATGGCGGACGCATCATTGGCGCGTCCCTACATTGCGGGCGGTATCGTCATCATCATTCCCCCGATCCCGGCATTGCGTGCGTCGGCACCATCCCCCCCCCGGAAAATTCACACGCCTATGGCGGACGCGCCACCGTTGCGTCCGCCATAGGCGTGTGAACGGAAAATGACCCGTTTTGATGGCATTTCGTCACAAGAAAGCAGGGGTTTGTCACACATGCGACCCTGAAATTTGTTTTCAGGGTGGGGGAGACCTTAACTTTGTAATGTCGGAAGGGACGAAACAGTCCCCTTAAGGAGATCAAAATCCACCCCTCTCCCGACGCCGCGGCTGCGAAGCTCACGGTCACAAGAAGATTCCGTTACTGATGCTAAGAGAAGCACACATTTAAGGTTGAAAATTTTAATAGATGTGAGAAACACATTGAGAAGCACACAGAAAGATTAATGAAAAACACCGTACCTTGTCTTCAATCCGATTCTTGAAACAACACACCGACGAACACTGGAAAACACACATCCAGTCGAGGAGGCAGCACAGAGGCTCAGGCCCTGACTGCCTCCTCTTTTCGCATCCGGGCCATTACACCGGCAAACGGCCGAAAATAGGGAATATCACGCCGGCCGCTAACCAAATATATCGCAGGATTGTTGTAACTTTGTGCAAACCGTAACAAACGACGGCGTGCGGCACCGTGAGCCATTCGCTCCGACATAACCAAAATGAAGTAACACTAAAGAAACATAACCGAAAATGACATTTGAAGAACTGGGCGTGCGCGACGACTTGCGGGGCGCTATCGAAGAACTGGGATTTGAGTCACCGATGCCTGTGCAGGAGAAGGTGATACCGCATTTGCTGAGCCGCGAGGGCGACGTGGTGGCTCTGGCACAGACAGGCACCGGCAAGACGGCGGCCTTCGGGCTGCCGCTGCTGCAGCGCATCGACCCCGACGTCAACCGCCCGCAGGCGCTCATCCTCTCGCCTACGCGCGAGCTATGCCTGCAGATAGGCAGCGATCTGGCCGACTTCTCGAAATATATGCCCCAGGTGAGGGTGCTCCCGGTCTACGGCGGCTCGAGCATCGAAAGCCAGATACGCGCGCTGCGCCAGGGCGTGCAGATCATAGTGGCCACCCCCGGCCGTCTCATCGACCTCATAAAGCGAGGCGTGGTGAATCTCGACGACGTACACACCGTGGTGCTTGACGAGGCCGACGAGATGCTCAACATGGGCTTCCTCGACTCTATCGACGAGATCCTGGTTTCGGTGCCCGCCGACCGCAAGATGCTGATGTTCTCGGCCACGATGCCCGACGAGATAGCCCGCATAGCCAGAAAATATATGCACGACCCGGTGGAATTCGTAGTGGGCAACCGCAACGAAGGCGCCGCCAACGTGCGCCATATCTACTATATGGTCAACGCCCGCGACAAATATCTCGCCCTCAAGCGCGTGGCCGACGACACCCCCAGCATCTACGGCATCATCTTCTGCCGCACCAGGCGCGACACCCAGGAGGTGGCCGACAAGCTGATAGCCGACGGCTACAACGCCGACGCCCTCCACGGCGATCTCTCGCAGCAGCAGCGCGACCTGGTGATGCGCAAGTTCCGCGACCGCGTGATCACGCTGCTCGTGGCCACTGACGTGGCCGCGCGCGGTCTCGACGTCGACGATCTGACCCACGTGATCAACTTCGGCCTGCCCGACGATCCGGCCGTCTACACCCACCGCTCGGGCCGCACCGGCCGCGCCGGCAAGACGGGCATCTCGGTGGCCATAATCCACTCGCGCGAGAAAGGCAAGCTGCGCGAGATCGAGAAAAAGATAGGCAAGAAATTCGAGCGCAAGGAAGTGCCCACGCCGCAGCATATCATCGAAAAACAGCTCTACAATCTGGCCGATCGTCTGGAACGCGTGGAGGTCGACGATGAGGAGATAGCCAAATATCTGCCCGGCATAAGCCGTAAGCTCGGATGGCTCTCGGGCGAGGACCTGCTCAAGCGCGTCATCTCGCTCGAATTCAACCGCCTGCTCGACTACTACCGCGACGCCCCGGCGCTCGACTTCATCGACGAGAAACCCTCTCGCGAAAAGAAAGAGCGCAAACGCCCGGCTACCGACGCCGAGAAGGACCGCCGCACCGCCGAGCGCGGCATGGAGCGAATCTATGTCAACGTGGGCAAGAACGACGGTTTCTATGCCGGCAATCTCATCGACATGCTCAACCATTGCGTGGCAGGCAAGCGCGTGGATGTGGGCCGCATCGACCTGCTGCCCGGCTACTCGCTCTTCGACGTCACGAAAGCCGACGGCCGGCGAGTGATCGAGGGGCTGCGGGGTGCCGAATGGATGGGCAAGCGCGTCTACAGCGAGGTGGCCGAGGCCGACAAGGACTATGCCCACGCCTCGGCACGCAAGAAACGCGCCGGCGATGCTTCCGGAGCGCAGGAGGGCGGTGAAGAGACCACCTACGACTACTTTCTGAAAAAATCGCGCTTCTCAGGTAAAAAAGCCACCAAGAAGTCAAAAAAACGCTAACTTTGCATTTTAACGCCGCGCCCGGCGCTTCAACTCCGGCGCGGCCGACGAACCCATCAGCAGAAGAGAAGAAAACATGAAGATTATCCGACACGTCATGGCATCGGCGCTCGCGCTTCTTGCCGTCATGCTGCCCGTAGGTGTGGGCGCCTGGACCATCTCCGACGCCTTTGCCACGGCTGGCGGCGATATCATCCCGCTGCTCGACCGCAACGCGCGCCTCGACATGATCGATTATTTCAACAGCGGCATGGACCGTCCCTCGACCAACGAGCTGGCGGGACGTTCGAGCATAACGCGGATGGACGACAGGTCGATGCGCATCAGACTCACGGATGCTTCAAACTATCAGCTGGCGGCTCTGCCCGCGGGCGCCGACACCCTCGTGGCCGTGATAGCCACGGTGCTGACGCCGGCTCCCGACAGCCGCATGGCCGTCTACACCCGCTCCTGGGACAAAGATCTCACTAAAAACATCTTCAAGCAGCCCGTGCTCTCCGACTGGCTCACGGCCGAAGGTCGCCGCCACCGCGATGAAGTGGCGAAGCTCGTGCCATTCATGCTCACGGCCTACGACTACGATCCCGCCACCTCCACGCTCACGCTGAGCGACAACTCCCGGCAGTGTCTGTCGGAAGAAGTGTATGAAACGGTGCGCCCCTATCTGAAAGAGAAACTGGTGTACCGCTGGAACGGTAAGAAATTCACGGCTGTGAAATGAACGCCCGCGCTTTATCACTCAGTCAGCTCAACCGCCGCGTGGCCGACGCACTGAGCATGGCACCCCTGCAGAACGTGTGGGTAGTGGCCGAGCTTTCCGATCTGCGCATCAGCCACGGACATTGCTACGTGGAGCTTATGGAAAAGGATGCCGACACCGGCACGGTGACCGCGCGACTCCGCGCCGTGATGTGGGCGAGCGTGTTCCCGCGACTCAACGCCGAGTTTATGGCCGGCACCGGCCGCCGGCTTGAAAGCGGCCTTAAAGTGATGGTGTGCGGCACGGTGAGCTATCATGCGGCCTACGGCATCTCGTTTGTGATATCGGCCATCGATCCTTCCTACACCATGGGCGAGGCCGAACGGCGCCGCCGCGAAATAATCGACCGCCTGACAAAAGAAGGGGTGCTCGACCTCAACCGCAGCCTCGAATGGCCCGACGTGCCCAGCCGCATTGCCATCATCTCGGCCCGTGGCGCCGCCGGTTACGGCGATTTCATCCATCAGCTCTTCACCAACGCCTCGCATCTGCGCTTCAGCACCACACTGTTTGAGGCCATGATGCAGGGCGACCGCACGTCGCCCTCGGTGATCGCTGCCCTGGAGGAGATAGCCATGCGTGCCGACGACTTCGACTGCGTGGTGATAATCCGCGGCGGCGGTGCCACCAGCGATCTGCTCGCCTTCGACGACTATGCCCTGGCCAACAATGTGGCGCAGTTCCCGCTCCCCGTTGTGATAGGCATAGGCCATGAGCGCGACATCACCGTGCTCGACTATGTGGCCAACATGCGCGTCAAGACGCCGACAGCCGCCGCCGAATGGCTCATAGCGCGCGGCGACACCGCCCTCTGCGCCGCATGGGCTCCGACATCGTGCTGCGGGCCTCCGACCTCATAGCGGGCGCCAAGACGCATCTGGCTTATCTCGACAGCGCCCTCTCCACGGCCCCTGGCGCAGCCATGCAGCGCGCCACCGCCGCCCTGCAGCGCTCGGTGATGATGCTCGGCCAGACCGGTGTGCGCCGCCTGGCACCCGAGCTGTCGCGCCTCACCGCCACCGGCCATGCCATTGCCACGGCCGCCGCCACGGCGATAGCGCGCGCCACCGACCGCCTCGACAGCCGCCGCTCGCTGCTCGAAGCCCTCTCTCCGGCCGCAACACTGGCACGCGGCTACTCCATAACGACGGGCGCCGACGGACGCGCCATCCGATCGGCTTCGGCCCTGAAGCCTGGCGAACAGGTGGTGACCACGCTGGCCGACGGCTTTTTCACATCGACAGTCAACAAATAAAAATCATTTTCACACGCAATAACACCTAATGGAACAGACAAACGAATTCAAACCGGTCGGCGAACTCACCTACAATCAGGCCGTGGCCGAACTCGACTCCATACTGCGCACCATGCAGAGCGACAGTTGCGACATCGACCGCCTCACCGTCTACACCCGCCGCGCAACGCTCCTCATCAAGGAGTGCCGCTCACGCCTGACGGCCACCGACGAAGAGCTCCGCGCCATCCTCGCCGACCTCGAAAAATAATCCTCACGCCGCAAACGCCTTCATCATCCATCGCCCGTGAGTTTTTACGAACTGCGACACCGTTACGGCACCATCGCCTTCCTCATCGCCTCTATCGCGGTGGTGGGCGTGTTTCTCTATGTGTCCGACTCCATAGTGCGCGACCTCGCCCGCCAGGAGCGCTCGCGCATGCAGCTGTGGGCCGACGCCACAAAGGAGATTGCTGGTCTGGGCTCCGACGATTCGGGCGACATGGGCGGCAACGACATCGAGTTTCTGTTCAAGATCATAGAGTCAAACGACAACATACCGGTGATCCTCACCGCCGGAGCCGCCGACAGCATCATCGGCCAGCGCAACTATGAGCTGCCCGAGCTGCACGACGGCTTTTCGCCTTACACCGGCGAAAACCTCCGCTTCCTCACTGAAAAACTCGGCAAAATCCGCCGGAGCGACAACGTGATCGACATCGAGATCGCCCCCGGCAACGTGCAGCATCTCTATTACGAGGACTCGACGCTGCTGCGCCGCCTGAGCCTTTATCCCTATATCCAGCTGCTCGTGATGGCCGCCTTTATCCTGGTGGTCTATTTCGCCGTGACCTCGTCGAAGCGTGCCGAGCAGAACAAGGTGTGGGTGGGCCTGTCGAAAGAAACGGCGCATCAGCTCGGCACCCCCATATCGTCGCTCATGGCATGGGTGGAACTGATGCGCGAGCAGAATGTCGACCCCGAAATAGTCGGAGAGATGGACAAGGATGTGCGGCGGCTCTCGACCATCGCCTCGCGCTTCTCCAAGATCGGTTCGCAGCCGCAGATCGAACGCTTCGAGCTCGGCGAGGTGGTGACGGGAGCGGCCGACTATATGCGCACCCGCATCTCCTCACGCATAGCGCTGACGGTGACGGTGACCGACGGCGAGCTTCCCGTGGCCATGTCGGAGCCGTTGATAGAGTGGGTGATGGAAAATCTCATCAAAAACGCTGTCGACGCCATGGAAGGCGCAGGGCGCATCACCATCACCGCCTCGGCCGACGAATCGCGCCGGCAGGCCATAGTGGAGGTGAGCGACACGGGTCGCGGCATGACGCGCAAGATGCGCAAAGATGTGTTCCGCCCCGGATTCACCACCAAGAAACGAGGCTGGGGTCTCGGCCTGACGCTCGCCCGCCGCATCATCCAGCAGTATCACCACGGCCGCATCTATGTCAGCGACTCGGAGCCTGGTGCCGGCACCACATTCCGCATCCTTTTGCCATTGATAACCGCCGACGGAAAGAAGGTATGAAGCATCTGTTTGTCAGCGATTTGGACGGCACGCTGCTCAACCCCGAGAGCCGCATCAGTGCCCGCACCGCCTCGATAGTCACTGAGCTGTCGCGCCGCGGTGTGCTCTTCACTGTGGCCACGGCCCGCACACCCGCCACCGTCGAACCGCTGCTTTCGGCCACACTGACGCTTCCTCCGGCCATCGTCATGACGGGCGCCGCCATGTGGGACCGCCGCCGGCAGTCATATATTAATCCTCATTTCATGGAGCCTGCGACGGCCGCCTGCATCACGGAGGCATGCGCCGCCCACGGCATACGCCCCTTCAGCTACACGCTCGACGGATCGGGCATCATCCGCACCTACTACAACGGACGCACCTCGCGCCGCGAGCAGAAGTTTATCGACGAACGCGCCCATCTGCCGCTTAAGCGCTTTGAAATCAACCCGACAGGTGATGCCGCCATGTCATATCCCGACACGGTGCTGATTTTCGCTCTCGGCTTGCCCGACAGCATCTATCCGCTGGCCGACGAACTGCGCGCCACCGGTCTGTGCTCCGTATCGTCATATCCCGACATTTTCAACAGCGACGTCGCCTTCCTCGAAGTGTTCGCCCCGGGCGTCAGCAAGGCCTCGGCTGTCACCGACCTCAAAAAATTGACGGGCGCCGACCGTCTGACGGTGTTCGGCGACAATCTCAACGATCTCCCCATGATGGCCGTGGCCGACGTAGCCGTTGCTGTCGGCAATGCTTTCCCCGAAGTGAAAGCCGCCGCCGATATTGTCATCGGCTCCAACCGCGACGATGCCGTGGCGCTATATATCTCAGAAGAGCTCACGCAACACATCGAGTGAGCGCAGCGACTGCAATCCGGTATAGTGCAGCGAATAATATTGCAGGATGCCGTCGAGCAGCTGATTGCGCTCGTGGCGCGACATCTTGAACAAATGCATGTTGGCGGGATTCATGCGGCTCAGGGCCACGACGGCGCCCGACTGCACCGGGTCGAGATAATGGCGGTGCATAGGCGCGCTGAGGCGGAAACGGCCGTCGAGCATGTCGAACACCATCCCCTGGCGGTAGCCGCTCACGTCGGGCTCGATGCCGAGAAAACGGCCGAGCCCGTAGAGAAACATCAGATGGAAATTAGCCACCGACCCTGTCGGCAGCCGGTCGAGCAGCGTCACGGCATTGTGGATATAGGCATACGACAGTTCGTCGGGCGGTCCGTCGCGGAGCACTACGCCGAGCACCTCGGCAATGAACATCACCAGCGAACTCTTCACCGGGTTGGTGCGCAGCGAAGTCAGCGGCTCCTCGGCGCGCGGCTCGTGCATTATCATCACCTCGCGTCCGGGCCGGATGTCGGCCACGCACTCCACCAGAGCCAGAGGCATCAGCAGCGCCCGGCGCCGCAACGCCTCGCGCCCGGCGCCCGCCGGGATGGCGAAAGCCACCCGTCCCAGCTCCAGCGAGTATGCCGTCAGTATCGAATGCCGGTCCGTATGCCGCACCGTCCGCAGAGCAATTATATGTAGCTCCTTCTTCATAGCCTCACGCTTTCACTAACCGAACCAATATCTCTAAGCAGCGCACACATCGTGTCGCACAAGTCCGATCAGCTTACATTACGGCCACAAATTTACTCAATCTCCCGAAAATCTCCCTCCCTCACCTCCCAAAACCCACATTAAAAAAGTACACTCATACTCCCAACAAAATCCTGCATTGTGCATCGAGCATCGTGCATTGTGCATTGTTTTATCAAGTTTATTGGCTAAATTTGCATTTGCTGGCATAATCTGCGTATCAGATGCCGGCGAAACTAAATTGACATTATCCAAACCAATCATGAGAAACATTCTTTATATCAACCTGCTTTTAACGGTCGCCGCCGTAATTTTTTCAGCGTGCCATACTCATCAGACCGTAAACATCAAAAATGATAAGGTCATTCTTGCCGAAACCGATAGCATTGAAATCTTGTCACAAGTGATTGATTCAGCCAAGGATGAGTTTGACATTCCTGAAGTTGCTATTTGGCTTCGTAATAAAAATACGGGCGACGAGAAGAAACTGCTCCAGACAGTTCGTCCTAATGAATCTTACTGGTATGTATCTGATGGGACTGAATTTATTCCGGCATCGATAGATTCAATTCCGGTTGTTTACAAAGCGTTTGTGATCAATGAAAATCCACTGCAACTGATAGTCGAGGGTTGTCCCGATTTCAGGAACTATTATTCATATTTCATCGATGTGCCATCACGGAAAGCCAGTTGGGTACCGTCAAACAGCGGCTATATGGGATGGACGGAAGAAGGATATATGGTGTTTCGTTCATACCGTTATGTGTCTGATCCAGACATAGGCGGACGTTATACTCTCTTACAGGTGTTCAATGATAAGGGAGTGATGGTGGATTCCCTGGATCTAAAGCATGTGATACTTGAGGAATACTGATGAAATCACTACCTCAATTCACGATTCACGATTCATGATTCATGTCCACGAAACGATGCTGCGCGGGCTAATTCATAATTTCCTAACGGAAAAGTATACTGCTGTATGTAACTAAATAATATTTTGATGATGAAAAAATATTGGGGAATTATTGCGGGGAAGAAAAAAAGTGCGTATATTTGCACTCGCTTTTGCGCGATATCGCAAACGGCATGGCCCATTCGTCTATCGGTTAGGACGCAAGATTTTCATTCTTGAAAGAGCAGTTCGATTCTGCTATGGGCTACTCAATAAAACAAGCAATAAATTAAAAAAAGACTTAAAGCAATGGCAAACCATAAATCATCGCTTAAAAGAATCCGTCAGACCGCATCACGTCGCCTCCGCAACCGTTATTATGCCAAGACCGCTCGCAACGCCGTGCGCAACCTCCGCAAAGTAACCGACAAAGCTGAAGCTCAGGCTACATTCGTGAAGGTCACCAAGATGCTTGACAAGCTGGCAGCCAAAAATACTATCTCGAAGAACAAGGCTTCCAACCTCAAGAGCAAGCTCGCCCGTCGCATCAACAAGATCGGCGCTTAATCCGAGCATCGGGATTCACACTCCGGCGGCATCCTTATAGGGCTTTGCCGCTTAACTTTAGAAGTTCCGAGGCCCATTCGTCTATCGGTTAGGACGCAAGATTTTCATTCTTGAAAGAGCAGTTC
>URWH01000026.1 GCA_900551515.1 uncultured Porphyromonadaceae bacterium | reverse complement strand
GTGATGTTTTTGTACTCTTAATCACTGGTTTTGGTCGGTTGGCTATTGCTTCACTTTTAATACGATTCCCGGCATTATCGTATGTGTAGATAATCGGATTGGCTCCCCAGGAGACAATGGGTGACAGGAAAATGAATGCCAAAAAACGTTTGTGAATGTTCATGGTTTATAGATTTTTGCGCTGCAATATACGAATTTATCCATAATGGAGCAAATCATAGGTATTTTTACTTCTAACCGTAGACTAAAGTTAAAAGCTAAAGTTAAAGGACTTAAGTAAAACACAATACTCCTTAGAGTATCAAATACAATGCAAACTGGGAATCGGAATTCGGATTCTTCAACAAGAGAGTCGGCCGAGGCGGTTAAACGTCGGCGGAGGGGGTGGCCGCAGGGTTGAGGTGGACGTCGAGCTGGGGGAAGGGGAAGCGGAAGCCGCGCTTGGGCAATTCGCTGTAGAAGCGCTCGTTCATCAGATAGAACACGTCCCAGTAGTCGGCCGAGAGCACCCATGCCCTCACGGAGATGTCGATGGAGCTGGCGCCCATGGAGGCGAGGAGCACTTTGGGGGAGCGGTCGGCATTGAGCTTAACGGCATCGACAGGCGACGCGGCCATCTTGCGGTCGGCCTCGGCAACGGCATTCTTTATCTTCTTCGGGGCGAGATGAAACAGGCGGCGGAACCACGAGCGGTGCGGCGCCACATCATCGTCGGGACCGGCACCATCGGCCTGCAGCGCCTCTTCGCGCGCCTCGTTGCGCGCCTCGATGTCGGACGACAGCGTGGTCTTGACGATGCGCGGCTCCTCGTCGAGCATGGCGAGGATCTCGCGCCGGGCGTCCTCAAACGAGTCGCCGTAGCTTATCGAGACGGTCCAGTCGATGCGGCGGTATTGTTCGCGTGACCAGTTGTTGACCGACGAAGTGGAGAGTCCGCCGTTGGGGATGATGATCGACTTGTTGTCGTAGGTGCAGATGATGGTGGAGAATATCTGAATCTCGGTAACAAAACCGGCATAGCCCTGAGCCTCGATATAGTCGCCCACCTTGTAGGGCTTGAGGAGCAGGATGAGGACGCCGCCGGCAAAATTCTGAAGGGTGCCGCTCAGGGCCATGCCTATGGCCACGCCGGCCGAGGCAAAGAGCGCTATGAACGAGCTGGTGTTGATGCCCAAGATGCCTATCACCGTGACCACGAGGATGAAATAGAGCACCATCTTCACGAGGCTCAGCACGAACGTCGACAGCGAGCGGTCGACATTGCGGCGCACCATTATCGAACTGATGATCATGTAGATGCGTCGGATCAGGAACTTGCCGACATAAAACACAAGGATGGCGATGGCGAGATGCATGCCGAAGTCGACCATCGAATGGGCCAGCTTGTTGATGAGGTCCTCGAGCGAGAGCGATTTCAGCGCGGAGGCATCGGAAGCCACCGAGCCCAGCGGAAGAGCGTTGGCAGTGGTTTCGGTCTGTATGTTGAGAAAGGGTAGCATAGTGAGCGGAGAGAGGTATTAGTGTCAGAATGAGATATTTGAAGCCACATCAGTCCACCATTGCAATTCGGTGTAGCCTTTGGTGGTGTCGGTTCCGGAGCGGATCACGTTGTGGCCGAGTCCGGCGAAATCATCGGCCTGGAGGAAATATACTTCGGGGGTGGTGCGCGTGGTCATCACCACGTTGCTGAAGGCCGTCTCCCAGCGCGCCAGCAGCGCAGGGTCGGTGCAGATGGCCCGCATGTGGTGGCGCATGTCGCAGATGCCCGAGGTGATGCCAACGCGGTAGTAGGGCACCTCCACGTAGCTGTCGGGCGTCGTGGCGCCGGAGAGGTAGATGTCGCGCGTGGCGGCGGCGAGGTCGTCAAGGGCGGCAGTGTTCAGCAGCGAGATGCAGCAGCCGTAGCCCGGGCTGAGGGGATCGTCGGCGGCCAGCTGACGCTCATAGAAGCCGAACGTGTTGGCGAGGGCGCCCGCCAGATCGGCTTGCGCCGCAAGTAGCGCCGCCACATTGAGGTCGTAGGGCATCCCCTCGACTCCCAGCTCGGTAGGCGAGGCCACGATGCGCGGGGTGAGGTGCCGCAGCTCGTAGGCCACCTCGACAATGGCCATATGGCAGCAGTCGAAATAGATGAAATCGAAGCTGTTGCCCTCGAGGGCACACCGCAGCGAGGATATCTTCATGGTGAGGCGGCCGTCCATGCCGAACGAGAGCGGCGACATCATGCCGGAAGCTTCCGACGGCTCGTTGATCGAGCCCGTATCGCTGATCCATCCGGTGCCGTGGCTCCAGAGCACGAGGCCGAGGCCGTCGGCGGGAGCCAGTTCGCGGGCGTCGGACACCACCCGGCGCATACGCGCTATGCTCACCGACGATTCGGCCGTGTCATATTCCTTCAGCTCGCGCTCGGTGCCGTCGGCCAGCAGCTCGATGAGCCGCGGCCGCAGGTCGGGGCCGCTGTAATAGACCAGCCAGCGGCCGTCGGCATTGTCGCCGAGGCGCGACACACCCGTCTTCATCTCGGCTATATCGTCGGCTGCGAAAGAACTGAGGTTGTTGTTGGCCACCATGTAGACAAGCACCGTGCGGTGGGCAGGCGTTGGCGGCGGCTCGACGGGCGTGACAGGCGCGGCGGGTTCGTCACTGCCGGAGCAGGCGACGAAAAATGCGGCCGCCAGGCATATCATGAGGTGGTGGATTATTCTGTCAATCGTTTTCATTGCTACAAAATTACTCATTAACTGGCAACCTCATTGCAAAATCCGCCCAAAAAATGCGGTGCGATAACAGATTTTAATTACCTTTGCGAAAACAACCCAAATTAAATCAAATATCAGATGACTAACTCCAAGCCTTACGTAATCGGCATCGACATGGGCGGCACAAACACTGTGTTCGGCATCGTCGACGCCCGCGGCATCGTGCTCGCAAGCAACTCCATCAAGACCCGCAAACACGCCAATATCAACGATTATATCGACGAACTCTATGACGAGTGCACACGCCTGATCAAATCTATCGACGCCGAAGGCAAGATCTACGGCATCGGCGTAGGCGCCCCCAACGCCAACTTCTTCACCGGCATGATCGAGGACGGCGTCAACCTACCCTGGCCCACCCCGATACCTTTCGCTCAGATGCTGAGCGACAAATTCGGCATTCCCGTGGCCATCACCAACGACGCCAACGCCGCCGCTATCGGCGAGATGACCTACGGCGTGGCCCGCGGCCTTAAAGACTTCATCATGATCACCCTCGGCACGGGCGTCGGCTCGGGCATCGTGATCAACGGTCAGCTCGTCTATGGTCACGACGGATTCGCCGGCGAACTCGGCCACGTGATCATGAAACGCAACAACGGACGCCTCTGCGGCTGCGGCCGCACCGGATGCCTCGAGACCTATTGCTCGGCAACAGGCGTGACCCGCACCGCCCGCGAATATCTCGAGATCACCGACACCCCGTCGCTGTTGCGCAACATCCCCATCGAAGATATCACCTCCAAAGATGTCTACGACGCAGCCATGGCCGGCGACGAGCTCGCAAAGAAAGTGTTTGACTACACCGGCGACATCCTCGGACAGGCACTGGCCGATTTCACCGTATTCTCGGCGCCCGAAGCATTCGTGCTCTTCGGCGGCCTTGCAAAATCGGGCGAGCTGCTGCTGAAACCGCTCCGCGAATCGATGGAGCGCAACATGCTCAGCATCTGGAAAGGCAAAGTGAAAGTTCTTCAGTCGGAACTCAAAGAAGCCGACGCCGCCGTGCTCGGTGCGAGCGCCCTCGGCTGGGAAGCCAAACCGGCCACCGCTACTCTGGCACAGCCGGCATCGACTGCACCCGCAGCTCCCCAGGCCTAAGACATTAGGCCGTCAGCTATCCGGCATGATATAGCAAAAGCCGTTGCCTGCAATCATCAGACAACGGCTTTTGTCATGCCTTGATTTATCAGCCGAGGCGTTCGATGCCGAGACGGATGCGGCGTATGGTTTCGTCGCGGCCGAGAAGCTCGGTGATGTCAAACATGTGCGGGCCCTTGCATTCGCCCACCACCGTCAGACGGAAGGCATTCATCACATTGCCGAGATGGTAGCCCTTGTCGGCGATCCAGCCGAGCACCACCGGCTCAAGCACCTTGGCATCGAACGAATCGGCACCTTTGAGCACCTCGACAAGCTCTGCCATGATTGCGGGCATATCGGCATTCCAGCGTTTGCGCACAGATTTCTCTTCATATTCGGCAGGCTCCACAAAAAAGAAGCGGCTCTGCTCCCACAGATCGCCCACAAAGTTGATGCGGCTTTTGACCAGGCCGACAACACGCGCGATATACCCGTCGCTCCACGCCGAAGGATCGACGCCGTGAGCCGCAAGCACAGGCTTGTAGAGCTGAGCGAGAGCATCGTCGCCCATCTCCTGCAGATATCTGTGGTTGAACCATTTGCCCTTCTCGAAATCGAACTTGGCGCCGGAACGTGAGCAGTGGTCAAACGAGAATTTGGCAATCAGTTCGTCCATCGACATAATCTCCGTGTCGTCGCCCGGGTTCCATCCGAGCAGCGCGAGGAAGTTGACCACGGCTTCGGGGAGATAGCCGCGCTCGCGGTAGCCCGACGAGATCTCGCCGCTCTTTGGATCGTGCCATTCGAGCGGGAACACCGGGAAGCCGAGGCGGTCGCCGTCGCGTTTGCTCAGCTTGCCCTTGCCGTCGGGCTTGAGCAGCAGCGGCAGGTGCACGAATGCCGGCATCGTATCGGCCCAGCCGAACGCCTCATAGAGGAGCACGTGAAGCGGAGCCGAGGGAAGCCATTCCTCGCCGCGTATCACGTGGGTCACCTCCATCAGGTGATCGTCGACGATATTGGCCAGATGATAGGTGGGCAGGTCGTCGGCGCTCTTATAGAGCACTTTATCGTCGAGAATCGACGAACTGATTGTCACCTTGCCGCGAAGCAGGTCGTTGACCTCCACGTCGCGGCCCGGCTCGATCTTGAAGCGCACCACATATTTCTCGCCGCCGTCGATGAGGGCTTTCACCTCGTCGGACGGCATGGAAAGCGAGTTGCGCATCGACAGGCGCGTTGAGGCGTCGTACTGGAAGTTGGGCTTCGACTCGCGGGCTGCTGCCAGCTCTTCGGGCGTGTCGAAGGCTATGTAGGCCTTGCCGGCATCGAGAAGCATCTTCACATGCTCGCGATAGATGTCGCGGCGCTCGCTCTGCTTGTACGGGCCGTATTTACCGCCTTCGCGCACGCCCTCGTCGATGCCTATGCCGAGCCATGCGAGAGCCTCGTTGATATAGTCCTCGGCGCCGGGCACGAAGCGCTGCGAGTCGGTGTCCTCGATGCGGAGGATCATGTCGCCGCCGTTCTGGCGGGCAAACAGATAGTTATAGAGCGCGGTGCGCACACCGCCTATATGGAGCGGCCCTGTGGGCGACGGTGCGAAACGCACCCTTACTTTTCTTTCCATTCTAATTGAGTGTTTTAGAGCTTGTTTAATATTTACAACCGCAAAATTACAAAATTATTTGCAATCACATCCGCCAAACAGGCGCGAAGTGAGCCGTTTTTGTTGGCGGCATCGTCAATAATAGTTATCTTTGCACCCACTAACGGATTGCATCCGCCAAATCACCGCCAAAAAAAAGCATGGAACAGAAAAGAGCACTGCTCATCATCAACCCTATTTCGGGCACCGGCAACAAGAAAGGCCTTAGCGAGCGCGTCACGGCGCGACTGGCCGAAGCCGGCATAAAAGTGGACACTGCATGGACCAAAGCCGCCGGCGACGCCACCTGCCTGGCGCGCGAAGCCATCGCCACAGGCTACGACATGGTGCTGGCGGCAGGCGGCGACGGCACCGTCAACGAAACGGCCACCGCGCTCTGCGGCTCCGACGTCACCCTCGGCATCATACCGTGCGGCTCGGGCAACGGTCTGGCGCGGCACCTCAACATACCGGTCGACGTGCGCGCCGCCATCGAAATCATAGCCCGCGGCGACGCTCTGGTATGCGACCACTGCACGGTCAACGGCCGCCCGTTTTTCTGCACGTTCGGCACCGGATTCGATGCAGCCGTAAGCCACAAATTCGCCCAGTCGAAGCATCGCGGCAAAATGACCTACGTCAGAAACACGTTCAACGAATACATGCACTACAAGCCCGAGGAATACGTGATCTCGGCCAACGGCGAAGTGATCACCGAGCGGGCCTTTGTTGTGGCCGTGTGCAACGCTTCGCAATACGGCAACAACGCCTACATCGCGCCGCACGCCTCGATAAGCGACGGCCTTTTCGACGTGACCATCATCCACTACGGCAACGTGCTGACAACAGCCCTCGTGGGCCTCGACCTCATGGCCGGAACGATCGAGAAAAACATGCTCATCCACACCTTCAAGGCTCAGAAAGTGCATATCTCGCGCAAGAGCGAAGGCCCCTGCCACATCGACGGCGAGCCCCTGATCATGGAGCCGGAGCTCGACGTGGAGTGCCACAAACACTCGCTCCGCATATTCACTCCCGGCGCCGACACCCCGATCCGCCCGCTGCTCACGCCGATAGTATCGATGTTCAACGACATCGGCCGCACATTGCGTTCGCTGTTCTCAAAATAATACGTAAATTTGCACCCGAATAAATAAACCAATCCATCCCGACAATATATTATGGCATTACAATGCGGCATCGTTGGCCTGCCCAACGTAGGAAAATCAACTCTCTTCAATTGTCTGTCAAACGCTAAGGCGCAGTCGGCCAACTTCCCCTTCTGCACCATCGAGCCTAACGTGGGCGTGATCACCGTGCCCGACGAACGGCTCAACAAACTTGTGGAGATGTGCAACCCGCGCAGCATTGTGCCTGCCACGGTGGAGATCGTCGACATCGCCGGACTCGTCAAAGGCGCAAGCAAAGGCGAAGGCCTCGGCAACAAATTCCTTGCCAACATCCGCGAAACCGACGCCATCATCCATGTGCTCCGCTGCTTCGACGACGACAACATCACCCACGTCGACGGCACCGTCGACCCGGTCCGCGACAAGGAGATCATCGACTACGAGCTCCTCATCAAGGACCTCGAAACCGTTGAAAGCCGCATCGCCAAGACACAGAAACAGGCGCAGACCGGCGGCGACAAGACGGCCAAGATGCAATATGAAGTGCTCCTGAAATATCAGGAAGCGCTCCAGAAAGGCCTCCCCGCGCGCTCGGTGGAGATCGAGACGCCCGACGAACAGCGTTTTGCCCGCGACCTCTTCCTGCTCACCAACAAGCCTGTGCTCTACGTGTGCAACGTCGACGACGCCTCGGCCGCTACCGGCAACGCCTATGTCGAGGCCGTGCGCGAGGCCGTAAAGGACGAAGGCGCCCAGATCCTCATCGTGGCCGCACAGACCGAGGCCGAGATCGCCGAGCTTGAGACATTCGAGGACCGTCAGGAATTCCTCGAATCCATCGGCCTGCAGGAATCGGGCGTATCGCGACTGATACGCGCCGCCTACGCCCTGCTCGACCTTCAGACATTCTTCACCGCCGGCGAGGACGAAGTGCGCGCCTGGACTTTCATGCGCGGCAGCAAGGCCCCGAAATGCGCCGGCATCATCCACACCGATTTCGAAAAAGGATTCATCCGCGCCGAAGTGATCAAATACGACGACTACGTGTCGCTCGGCAGCGAGGCCGCTGTCCGTTCAGCCGGCAAGATGAACGTTGAGGGCAAAGATTACATAGTGCAGGACGGCGACATCATGCATTTCTTGTTTAACGTGTAAACCGCTCAGCATAGCTGATTCACATTAAGCACACCACACACATTCATGAAGATAAACACACTTTCAACGGCCGTCATGATCGCGGCAGCCGCATTTGCCGCCTTCGTGACCGGATGCGGCAACAAGCCCGACGACGGCTCTGCAACTATCGATGCGGCCGCTGCCAACGCTGCCCAACAGCCCTCCGTATTCGCAGAGCCGGAACCGGAGCCGGAACCCGACACCGTGCTCACCTACAAGCTTAAATCGGCCGAGGACGCCATAGCCTACATGGACTCGTCGGCCTACGCCTCGCAATATGCCGAAGGTATCCTGCACCGCATGGCCGCCGACAATCTCGACTACACCGAACGCCTGCTCCGCAGTCCCTACAACTATTTTGTGGTGGTCGACAAGCCGTCGATGTTCGTTGTGCTCTTCGACCGTTTCGGCCGTGAGGTGAAAGCCTACAAGATGGCTTGCTCAAAGCGCTACGGCACAAAGCACAAACGCCGCGACAACCGCACGCCCGAAGGCTTCTTCTCGGCCGACGGCATCTACGACTCCACAGAATGGCTCTATACCGACGACGACGGCAACACGTCGCAGGTGAAAGGTCAGTTCGGCCCGCGCTTCATCAGGCTCAAAACCGACGTGACCAAACAGGTGGGCATCCACGGCACATGCGCCCCCTGGTCGCTCGGCCGTCGCGCAAGCCATGGCTGCATACGCATCCACAACGACAACATCCTCGACCTCGTGAAATATGTAGTGGTAGGCACTCCCATTATCGTCAATCCATCGGAAGCCGATCAGAAGGTGAACCGCGAGGAGGACTGCGTGGTGCCGACAATCAACATCGGCAAGCCCGTTCACGAGCAAGTGCCTGCACCCGAGGAGAAAAAAGAGGAATCCAAGGAGAAACAGGCCGCCGACACACCGGCTGCCGTCACGCCGGTGCCCGCGCCTGACATGCTCCCCGACACGATAGCCTCCGACTCCGATATGTTTGACTGATGAATTCCGACCGCCACGACCCAGCCCCATTGTCGGCACGCGGGATGCTGCTGAAAACGCTGCTCCCCGTAGCCATCGGCATAGGCGTGGTGGCATGGCTTTTCGCCCGCGAATTTTCCATCGACACATTCCTCTCCATACCGTTCACAGCCGCCACTGCCGGAGCGCTGGCGCTGGCTCTGCTCTTTGTAGCCGGCCGAGAATGGGGCATGATGTGGCGCTGGCGCGTACTTTCCGACCGCAGGCTATCGTGGCGCGCCACCTTTCGTGTGACGATGATGTGCGAATTCACCTCGGCCGTCACGCCCACCACCGCCGGCGGCTCGGCCCTCAGCATGATATTTCTCCACCGCGAAGGCATAGCGCTCGGGCGCGGCGCCTCGCTCACCATGGTGACGCTGATGCTCGACGAACTGTTTGTCGTGGTGGCCTGTCCGCTGATCTTCCTGCTGCTTCCCGCCGATGAGATATTCGGATTTGCCGGCGGTGCCTTCGGCGACGGCCTGCGGCTGGCTTTCTGGATAGTCTACGGCGGCATATGTGCCGTCACAGCGCTACTCTATGCCGGCGCTTTCGTGATTCCCCACCGCATCGCGGCAATCATCAGCCGCATATTCTCGTGGCGCCCGCTGCGGCGGTGGAAGGAGAAGGCCGACGAGACGGGCCGCAGCATGACGGAGGCCGGAGCCGACCTGCGCTCGCGCCCCCTGAAATGGTGGCTGGAGGCCATGGGCGCCACGACGCTGACGTGGGTGTCACGCTACCTCGTGGTCAACGCGCTCTTCCTTGGCTTCGCCCCCGAAGCATCGCAGGCAGTGGTGTTCGCGCGCCAGTTCGTGGTGTGGACGCTGCTCACCGTCAGCCCTACACCGGGCGGCAGCGGCATCAGCGAATGGCTCTTCACCAACTACTACGGCGACCTCATCGGCTCGCTGCCGATGGCGCTCGTGATCGCGGTGATATGGCGCGTCGTCTCCTATTATATTTATTTGCTTGCCGGCATCGCCGTGTTGCCGTCGTGGCTGCGGCGCCGCAAACGGTAGTCGAGCACTTCGGCATCAAAGGCTATGCCGCGGCCGGGAAATAAAGAATCCATGGCTCCGGAAGCCACTACCTCGTCGGCCGCACCCTCGGTGAACACTCCGCCGGGAGCGAGAAGCCACAGGCGGTCGGAGATGGCGAGAGCGTCGGCCACATCGTGGGTGCTCAGGAGCACCGCCGTGGAGAATTCCGATGCCAGGCGCCGCAGAAGGTCCATCACCTCAAGCCGAGAGGCCACGTCGAGAAACGAGGTGGGCTCGTCGAGAATCATCACCGGCGTCTGCTGCGCTAAGGCTCGGGCTATCATCACTTTCTGACGCTCGCCGTCGCTCAGCGTGGCCATATAGCGCGGCCCGAGCGGTGCGATGCCTACGGCTTCGAGCGACTGCTCCACGATGCGGCGGTCGTCATCTGACAGCCGGCCGAAGAATCCGGTGTAAGGTTGACGCCCGAGCGCCACCACTTCGGCAGCCGTGAGACCGCCGGCATTGGTGGCCGACGTAAACACCACACTTATCATCCTGGCCACATCGCGCAGCGACGCCTCGGAAAGGTTGCGGCCCTGACCGTCGCGGATGCAGCCCGCCAGCGGCTTAAGCTCGCAGGCGAGCGTGCGCAGCAGAGTGCTTTTGCCTATGCCGTTAGGCCCGAGCAGACACGTGACGGCCGACGACGGCAGGCTCAGATCGAGCGGCCCGGCCACCACTTTTGTGTGCCGTCCCGAGCGATAGCCCGTCTCGAGTCCCGTGGCCGACAGGACGACGGAACCAGGCGAAGAAGTGTTTGGCGTAGCGGTGCTGTTGGTCAGTGTCATGATGAGGTTATTCGAAATAATGCAGTTTTTTGCGGTTGATCATCACGTAAAGTACCACCGGCACACCGATCACAGGGGTGATGGCATTGATAGGCAACACGCCGTCGCCGCCGAAGCGCACCGAAATCCAGGCGCATATCAAGGCTATAGCGGCTCCGCACAGGGCGGTTGCCGGCAGCAGCGATGCATGATTGGATGTGCGCAGCAGCATGCGCGCTATATGCGGCACTATGAGTCCGAGGAAGCCGATGGGACCGCAGAAGGCGGTGACGATGGCGGTGAGCAGGCCGGCCACCACAAGCAGCAGATGGCGCGTGCGCCGCATGTCCACGCCGAGGCTCGAGGCATAGCGCTCGCCCAGCAGCATGGCATTGAGAGGCTTGACGAAAAGCATCGATATGACGATCAGCGGCAGCCCCGTCAGGGCAAAGGCCGATGCTCTCGCGGCCGAACCGCCTGAGAAGGAGCCGAGCCCCCAGATGGCGTAGGAATAGACGCTTTCGTGTGTGGAATAATAGTTGAGCAGAGCTATGGCCGAAGAGGCGAAATAGCCCACGAGGATGCCGGCGATCAGCAGCATGGCCGTGGATTTCACGATGGTCGACAGCGCCATAAGCGCCAGCAGCACAACGCCCGAGCCGACAATGGCTCCGACCATCACGTTGAGATACTCGCCCCATCCTTCGGCCATCATGCCGCCGAAAGCGAGCACCACGATGCCCACGCCGAGCGACGCGCCGGTGGAAATGCCGAGTATCGAAGGCCCGGCGAGCGGATTGTTGAAGCAGGTCTGCAACAGCAGTCCGGCCACTGCGAGTGCCGCGCCGGCCACTGCCGCATACACCACCATCGGCACGCGGGTCTCGAGTACGATCACGCTCCGGATATGATTCGACGGCTCGCCGCCCGTCAGCGCCGCCCACACGTCGGAGGCGGGGATATCCACCGACCCGGTGAGCAGGCATCCGCCCGCGGCAGCCAGCACGACGGCGCACAGCACCGGGATCACCCATGCCGTCCGGCCTGCCGTCTGTATGACGCTTGTGTTCATTGTGTGGCGCTTTGCTTTTACGATATGCAAAGTTAGCATTTTTTTCTTTGCGCCTGCCACTTTCACTCTGCAAGGTTGCAGAATCGGAGCTCACCGCAATTTGTGTCTTACCTTTGCATCGTAATCATTAAGGCATCCGCCACAATCCAACATTAACTAATTAAAAAACGATTTCAACTATGAAAACTCAGAAAGAAAATCAGAAAAACACCAACGCCGTGAAAGAAGTCTACAACCTTATCGTGCTCGACCGCAGCGGCTCCATGAGCTCCATCCGCAGCAAGGCAATCGCCGGTGTCAACGAAACCGTGGGCACAATCCGCGCCGCCGGCCGTGCCAACGACCTGAAGCAGTATGTCACCATCACCACCTTCTGCGGATGCTCGACAACGGATTTCTGCACCAACACACCGGTCGACGATGTGCCCGTGATGACGGCAAAAGACTATCAGCCCTGCTGCTCGACACCGCTCTACGACACTCTCGGCTCGTCGCTCATCGCAATGCGCGAACGCCTCAAAGGGCGCACCGACGTGGCCGTGTCCGTCACCATAATCACCGACGGCTATGAAAACGCATCGACAAAATGGAGCGGAGCCGACATCAGCGCGCTCATCAAGCTCCTCACCGCCGACGGCTGGCTCTTTGCCTACATCGGAGCCAATCAGGACGTCATTACCGTGTCGGCCAATCTCTCGATCAAAAATGCGATGGCCTTTGATGCCTCCGATGAAGGCACCGACGAGATGTTTTGCAAAGAGCGTCAGGCACGCATGAAGTGGAACGCCTCCCTTCCGAATGCCGTCAACCCGTCAGAATGCAATTCCGACTATTTCGACATCTAACTTTAGGATCTATCCGCCCACGACTCTCATCCCGACCGAGGGTTTACAAATCGGGCTCTGGTATTCATGCTTTAGCCGGGATTTCAACGATCCCTTTCGTCTTGACAGCAAATTCGCTTGATAAGTCGGAGGGGATGTTGTATCTTTGCAACGATATGCGACGGATCGACAAAGAAACAGTACAGAAAATTCTCGACACAGCCGACATTGTGGAGGTTGTGAGCGACTTTGTGCACCTCAAAAAGCGGGGTGCCAACTATGTGGGGCTCTGTCCGTTTCACAACGAGCGCACTCCGTCGTTCTCCGTCTCGAAGAGCAAAGGCATCTGCAAATGCTTCAGCTGCGGCAAAGGCGGCAGCCCGGTCAACTTCATCATGGAGCTTGAGCAGATGACGTTCAACGAGGCGCTCCGCTATCTGGCCAAGAAATACAACATCGAGATCAAGGACCACGAGATGAGCGAGCAGGAGCGCGAGGAGGAATCGGCGCGCGAAAGCATGCTGGCCGTCAACGACTTTGCCATGCGCTATTTCGAGCAGACGATGGCCGATACCGACGACGGCCGCGACATCGGCCTCGCCTATTTCCGCGAGCGCGGCATCAACGATGCCATGATCAAGCGCTTCCACCTCGGCTATTCACTCGAAAAACGCGACGATCTCTACAACACGGCCAAGCGCAAAGGCTTCAGCGACAAGTTCCTGTTTGACACCGGACTCTGTTACCGCACCGAGCAGGGCATGGTTCGCGACCGTTTCCGCGGGCGCGTCATCTACCCCGTGTTCACCGTCTCGGGCAAGGTGGTGGCTTTCGGCGGACGCACCCTCCGCAAGGACAAGGACGTGGCCAAATATGTCAACTCGCCCGAATCGGTCATCTACAGCAAGAGCCGCGAGCTCTACGGCCTCTATCAGGCCAAGCAGTCGATCGTCAGAAAGGACAAATGCATCCTCGTCGAGGGCTACATGGACGTCATTTCGATGCACCAGAGCGGAGTGGAAAACGTGGTGGCATCCTCCGGCACTTCGCTCACCGAGGGACAGATACGCCTCATCCACCGCTTCACCGAGAATGTCACGGTGATCTACGACAGCGACGCCGCCGGCATCAGAGCATCGCTCCGCGGCATCGACCTGCTGCTGGCCGAGGGGCTGAACATCAAGGTGTTGCTTCTGCCCGACGGCGACGACCCCGACTCGTTTGCCCAGAGCCACACCTCATCGGAAGTGGAGGAATACCTCGCCGCCAACGAGCAGGATTTCATCTCGTTCAAGACCCGCATCCTCCTCGACGGCCTCGAAAACGACCCCGTGGCACGCTCGAGAGCCATCCAGAATATCGTGCGCTCGATTTCCGTCATCCCCGACCAGATAACGCGCAGCGTCTACATCACCGAGTGCAGCCGCTCGATGGGCATTTCCGAAAAAGTGCTCACCCTGCAGGTGGCCAAATACATAGCCGAACGCGCCGAGCGCGAATCCGTCGAGGCGCAGCGCCGCCGCAACCGTGTCGCCGCCGGTCTACCGCCCGAATCAGGCGAAGAACCCCTACCCTCCGACGAGCAGCTCGCCGCAGCCGGCCTTACCGACAGCGCGCCCGCAGC
>URWH01000025.1 GCA_900551515.1 uncultured Porphyromonadaceae bacterium | reverse complement strand
TTGGTGAATGGTCTCGATGATTTTTGTAAATTCGCACTTGCTTGTTTAATCTGCGGCCTCTAAAAAATTTCATAATCATTTGTAAATTACAACAATAATATGTAAATTTGCAGGCCATTACGAACAAACGCCCTACCAGCGTAATTTGCAAAACTTTGATTAACAGATTTTTAATCCTCCAATAAGATGAAAAAAGATATCCATCCTTCCAACTATCGCGAAGTTGTGTTCAAAGACATGTCAAACGATGAAATCTTCATCACTCGTTCAACTATCGCTACTAAAGAAACAATCGAAGTTGATGGCGTTACATATCCCCTCGTGAAGCTTGAAATCACAAGCTCCTCTCACCCCTTCTTCACCGGCAAGCAGAAACTCGTCGACACCGCCGGCCGTGTGGATAAGTTCATGAGCCGCTACGGCAACCGCAAGAAAAAATAATTCAGCGCAATCCCATTCCCCCACATAAGGGCAGCGACCATCCCGTCGCTGCCCTTTCATCATTTAAGCCCATACTCTCCATCATCCACATAAATCACATCCGTCACATAATCTCCCACACAAAAAAATCATCCCCGGATCAAAGATCCGAGGATGCATCCTTTCGTAGCGGGATCGAGAATTGAACTCGAGACCTCCGGGTTATGAATCCGACGCTCTAACCAGCTGAGCTATCCCGCCGTGCTTTTCTTAATTGCAGTGCAAAGGTAGGCGTTTTTATCTGACTCACCAAATTTTTTTCAAACTTTTTGCCCGGCTATTCGTCCCGATTCTGTTAATACGCTGATTATTCGCTAATTCAAATTTCCATTTTAATCTCTGCACACCATGCTGCGATGCGGTTATCCGTCATCTCTTCATGATTGACATTGTCAATCAGCAATCCTTCGGCCACGTTGTCTTTCACCGAATCCGAATGATTAAACTCATAGCCGTCGGTGTTGTAATTGCCGATAAATCTTACGCCGGTATCCTTGAGTGCGTCATGCATCTCGCCGACAGCGTTGCAGAAAGTCTCCGTCATCGTTTCATCGCCGCAGCCAAACAGTGCCATCTTCTTTCCTTTGAGATCAATGGCCGACACGCCGTCGATGAAATCATGCATATCGTCCTGCATATCACCGTCGCCCCATGTGCTCGAACCGAGAACCAGCACATCATAATCGGCCACCTTCGAAGGCGCCGTCTTAGCCACATCATGCACATCTGATTCCGCAACTCCAAGACAATCGGCAATCTTTTTCGCTACCGCAGCCGTATTCCCGGTAGTCGATCCGTAAAAAATACCAATCTTTTCCATAATAATAAGTTTTATCCCATAAACAATCCCCGCCCCCATTTAGTTCCCTCCCATCGCCCCGCCCACCGCGGCACCAGCGCCGCACCCTCTCCCCCCCCATCCTCATAAGCTACCTTAGCTAAATTAGCTAAATAAGCTAACCCCCATCAACCCCTTCTGTCCTTCTGTCCTTCTGCTCTTCTGTTCCGCCACAGATTCGCCAAAATCCCACGCCCAAGCGCCCTAATTTTGGCGCTATGTTTTTCACCTCCGACATCCAGCACCATCCCTGCGGCCCCAACTACCTGTTCGCCTTCCAGCAATGGCTCGACCGCCCGCTCACCCGTCTCGAGCGCCGCGTCATCGAGCCCCTTGAGCAGCTGCGCCTCTTCAACCGCTTCACGCGCCGCCCCACGCGCGTCTACGTCGACGATCCCGGCACGGTCGGCGACGCTATCCGCAATATCCTCGTGCTATATACCCGCTGGTTCACCTCCCGACTGACGCCCCACCACCGCACCGTCATCATCGCCCGCTCCCGCAAGCAGGCCCGCGAAGCCATCCGCCGGTCCATCCTCGCCAACACCATCAAAGTCAACGGCCTCCTGCTCTTCGAAGGCGGCCTCACTCCGCAGCGGCTCGCCGAATACCGCTCCTCGGGATGGATGCAGCGTCTCACCCCACAGCTGCTCACCGGCTCGGCCAAAGCCCCCGACCGCCTGCGCGGACAGACCATCACCTCGGCTCTCGTCCTCGACGCCGACAGCCACGGCCACTCCTCGCGCCCCGACTATGCCTATCCCAACTGCTTCGGCTACGGCTACACACGCCGCATCCGCTTCCAGTCGTTCAGCAACGTGCAGCGCGTCGTAGCCGCACTCCTGCCGCAGGCGCCCCTCTCCTTCACCATCATCCACGGCAACCCGCGCCGCCACCCCCGCTCGGTCTATGCGCAGATGCGCCGCCGCTCCCTCGACCCCCTCTCGCGCTTCCACCTCATCTCACCCCTCGAGCACACCGCCGATCCGCAGCCTTCTACCCATATCTCCCGCCCCCGAAAGCGTCCATATACACCGCCCGTCGAGCCATCGCCCCCTCCCGTGCCCGTCACCCGCGATCCATCCCTCGCCGACTATCTCAGGCAACGGCGCGAATCATGCCTCGTCCACGCAATCTACTAAGCGGCAGCTGCCCCCGCTCCCAAAAGGTAAAACGGCAGCAAGAGCCCCTTGAAATCCTTCCCATTCTCCTATGCTGCGCCGAGCTCGGCGCCGTTTCCGCCAGTCGCCCGCATGGTACTGTGATGCAAGCCTGCGCCTTGCATTCCCCCTCCCTCCGTCCCGTCAGCCTCATCCTTTTTGTCCCGGCCGCGGAGCTTCAACGACGCTCCCTCTCAATGCTTTGGTGACGCTCCCGCCGGCGCACCTGCCCGGATGGTAGAGCTCATTGGCGAAAAGACCCGCGTGAAATTGCTTTGCATTGATTAGCATTGATTAGCAGAAAAGGCTTGGCTGTTTACGGAGATTTTTGTAATTTCGCGGAGTACTCCGCTATGCTTCGGCTCGCAGAGTCAGCGAATTTTGAATTACTTAATTTCCACAAATAGATTACACCTAAAATGAGTAAAGAAAAAAAATTCTTGACTTGCGACGGTAATCAGGCCGCAGCACATATCTCGTATATGTTCTCGGAAGTTGCCGCCATCTATCCCATCACCCCGTCATCGACTATGGCTGAATATGTCGACGAATGGGCTGCTGCAGGACGTAAAAATATCTTCGGTGAAACCGTGCTCGTGCAGGAAATGCAATCGGAAGGCGGCGCTGCCGGTGCCGTCCACGGATCTCTTCAGGCCGGTGCCCTCACCACCACCTACACCGCATCGCAGGGCCTGCTCCTGATGATCCCCAACATGTATAAGATCGCCGGCGAGCTCCTTCCCTGCGTTTTCCATGTTTCGGCCCGCACACTCGCCTCTCATGCACTCAGCATCTTCGGCGACCATCAGGACGTGATGTCAGTGCGCCAGACCGGCTTCGCAATGCTCTGCGAAGGTTCCGTTCAGGAAGTGATGGACCTCGCAGGCGTAGCTCACCTCTCGACAATCAAGAGCCGTGTGCCTTTCGTCAACTTCTTCGACGGCTTCCGCACATCTCACGAAATACAGAAAATCGAAGTCATCGACCAGGATGAGCTCGCTCCCCTCGTTGACTACAAAGCTCTTGCCGAATTCCGCAATCGCGCCCTCACTCCCGAGGCTCCCGTTGCCCGCGGCATGGCTGAAAACGGCGACGTATTCTTCCAGCACCGCGAATCGTCCAACAAGTTCTACGACGCAGTGCCCGAAATCGTTGAAAACTACATGGGCGAGATCAGCAAGATCACCGGCCGTGAATATCACCTCTTTAACTACTACGGCGCTCCCGATGCCGAACGCGTCATCATCGCCATGGGCTCAGTGACACAGGCTGCTCAGGAAGCCATCGACCATCTGATGGCCAAAGGCGAGAAAGTCGGCATGGTCTCCGTTCACCTCTATCGTCCCTTCTCCGCAAAGCATTTCCTCAAAGCCGTCCCCGCGACTGCAAAACGCATCGCAGTGCTCGACCGCACAAAAGAGCCCGGCGCCAACGGCGAGCCGCTCTATCTCGACGTGGCTGAATGCTTCTACGGCCAGCCCAACGCACCCGAAGTAGTTTCCGGACGCTACGGTCTTGCCTCGAAGGACACCACACCCGCACAGATCATCTCAGTGTTCGACAACCTCGCCCTGCCGCAGCCCAAGACCGGCTTCACAATCGGCATCGTCGACGACGTCACTTTCAAATCGCTTCCTCCCGTTGAAGAAATCGCCCTTTCCGGCGAATCGACCTACGAAGCCAAATTCTACGGCCTCGGCGCCGACGGTACTGTGGGTGCCAACAAAAACTCCGTCAAGATCATCGGCGAGAACACCAAGAAATACTGCCAGGCCTACTTCGCCTACGACTCCAAGAAATCGGGCGGCTTCACCTGCTCGCACCTCCGCTTCGGCGACGAGCCCATCCGCTCAACCTATCTGGTGACTACGCCTAACTTCGTGGCATGCCACGTGCAGGCTTACCTCCACATGTACGATGTGACACGCGGCCTCCGCGACGGCGGCACATTCCTTCTCAACACCATCTGGGAAGGCGACGAACTCGTCAAGAACCTCCCCAACAAGGTCAAGAAATACTTCGCCGACCACAACATCACCGTCTACTACATCAACGCCACCAAGATCGCTCAGGAAATCGGCCTCGGCAACCGCACCAACACCATTCTCCAGAGCGCATTCTTCCGCATCACCGAAGTGATCCCCGTTGACCTCGCAGTTGAGCAGATGAAGAAATTCATCGTCAAATCCTACGGCAAGAAGGGTCAGGACGTTGTCGATAAGAACTATGCAGCCGTTGACCGCGGCGGAGAATACAAGCAGCTCCCCGTCGACAAAGCATGGAGCAATCTTCCCGAAGATGCGAAAGCTGCCAACAACGATCCGGCATTCGTCAACGACGTTGTCCGTCCCATCAACGGTCAGGTTGGCGACGACCTCAAAGTGTCGGCATTCGTCGGCCGTGAAGACGGCACATGGGCACAGGGCACTGCCGCCTACGAAAAACGCGGCGTTGCTGCCTTCGTTCCCGAATGGCTCGAAGAAAACTGTATCCAGTGCAACAAGTGCGCTTATGTCTGCCCCCACGCTGCCATCCGTCCGTTCGTCCTCGACGCCAAAGAGATGGAATGCGCTCCGATGACTGAAGCACAGACACTCCCCGCCATCGGCAAGACATTCGCCGGCATGCGCTTCATCCAGAGCGTCGACGTGCTCGACTGCCTCGGATGCGGCAACTGCGTCGACGTATGCCCCGGCAAGAAGGGCGTGAAAGCACTCCAGATGAAACCCCTCGAAACTCAGCTCGACGTCCAGAAAGAATGGGACTACTGCGTTGCCAACGTCGCTTCGAAACAAAACCTCGTCGACACCAAGGCCAACGTCAAGAACAGCCAGTTCGCTCAGCCCCTCTTTGAATTCTCAGGCGCTTGCTCGGGTTGCGGCGAAACTCCCTACGTCAAACTCATCAGCCAGCTCTTCGGCGACCACGAAATGGTTGCCAACGCCACCGGATGCTCGTCGATCTACTCAGGCTCCGTGCCCTCGACACCTTACACCACCAACGCTCAGGGACACGGTCCCGCATGGGCCAACTCGCTCTTCGAGGACTTCGCTGAATTCGGCCTCGGCATGACAATAGCCAACGAAAAGCTCCGCGAACGTCTCGCCGACCTTATGACCAAAGCCACCACATGCTCGTGCTGCAGCGACGAAATCCACGCCCTCGCACAGCAGTGGCTCGACAACCGCAACGACGCTACCGTCACACGCGAAGTTGCCGACAAGCTCATCCCGCTCTGCGAAGCTTGTGACTGCGACACCTGCAAAGGCATCCTCACTCTCAAAGGCTTCATCGTGAAACGCTCACAGTGGATCATCGCCGGCGACGGCGCCGCCTACGATATCGGCTTCGGCGGTCTCGACCACGTGCTCGCTTCAGGCAAGAACGTCAACGTGCTCGTTGTCGACACCGAAGTCTACTCCAACACCGGCGGCCAGGCTTCCAAAGCCACCCCGCTCGGCGCTATCGCCAAATTCGCCGCTTCCGGCAAACGCATCCGCAAAAAAGACCTCGGCCTCATCGCCTCGACATACGGCTACGTCTATGCCGCTCAGATCGCAATGGGCGCTGATCAGGCTCAGACTCTCAAAGCCATCCGCGAAGCCGAAGCCTACGACGGTCCTTCGATCATCATCGCCTACGCTCCCTGTATCAACCACGGCATACGCGCCGGCATGGGCAAATCGCAGCAGGAAGAAGCCAACGCTGTCGCTTGCGGCTACTGGCACCTCTGGCGCTACAACCCCGCTCTCGAAAACGAAGGCAAGAACCCCTTCACCCTCGACAGCAAGGAACCCGACTGGGACAAGTTCGAGGACTTCCTCAAAGGAGAGGTGCGCTACGCTTCGGTTGTAAAACAGTATCCCAACGAAGCTGCCGAACTCTTCGCAGCAGCCAAAGCCAACGCACAGTGGCGTTACAACAACTATCGCCGCCTTGCTCAGCAGCAGTGGGGCGTTGATCCCGAAATCGGCCATCTCCCTGAATAATCTCCAGGCTGATAAACCATAACACCCGCGAGGGGGAACCGCAAGGCTCCCCCTCGTTGTTTCTCGCCAGACCTTCCGTTCTCTACCGCCCCCACCCACTTATATATATATGTGTCAATCCGGCCATTTTATAATGGCTTATCATAGTCAAATACAATATAAAAAGGTAGTTAGCGCGCAGAGGGTCAGCACTCGGGCGTCGTCGGCTCTTCCTCCGCGATGCGTTTATGGCGGATATAGCCTACAGCCTCACGTAGCATTCCCGAACCCGCGAGCCAGAGGATGCCGATGTAGGCGGCAGCCGCCACGACGATCTTCACCACGAGCGAGACATAGACGTTGGCAATTGCAGCGGCCAGGAAATAGGTTCCGGCCATCACCGCCGTCGCGAGCATGACATACGGGGCAATGTCGCCCAGCACATCACGCAGCCGCAGCCCTACCTGACGGTGGGCAAACGTCTGCCACACAAGCAGCCACAGGATGTTGACAGTCGTGAACAGCACAAGCATCACGTTAAGGCCGAAGCGGTAGCTCGCAAGCAGCGTGAGCAATTGGGCGACGCCGAGCGCTATCGTGTTCCACATAAATATATCGGGACGCCCCTGCGAGTTGAACAGGTTGCCATACAGCACTCCGATAGGCATGAACGCGCCCCACACGCACAGTATCTGCATCACCCTGACGCTCGCCATCCATTTCGAAGTGATCGTTATCGTGATGAGCTCCGGTGCCACAATGGCAAGACCGAGCATTGCAGGAAAACTCACGAAGGCCGTGAAACGCAGCATCTTGCGAAACACACGCCGCAGCCGCTCGATATTGTCGGAGGCTTCACGCATCACCGGCTGACCAACGCTGTTTATCATGCCGGTCAGCGTCGAATAGCCCATCGTGGTCCATTTGTTGCCCTGCGTGTAGTAGCCCGTCAGTTTCATGCCGTAGAAACGGCCGAGAAGCACCGAGAACACATTGTTGTTGATCACCGTAAACAGCGACGTCACAAGCTGTTTGAGGCTGAACGGCAGCATCTCCCGCAAATTGGCCATCTTAAACGAAAACGACGGCCGCCACGGGCACCGAATCCACATCATCAGCGAGTTGAGCCCCGAGTAGAGCACGGTCTGAATGGCCAGACCCCAGTAGCCCATGCCGTTGAAGGCGCAGATCACGCCCGTCACGCCCGAGATCACGATCGCCACTATCTGAATCTGGCTGCGCTCCTTCACCATCAGGTTGCGGAAGAAATAGGCCGCCGGAGCCGAAGCGAGGCCGCCGACGAGAAAGCTCAGGAAGAGCACGCGCGACAGCGCCGTCATGGCAGGCGTGTGATAGAACCGCGCAATGAGCGGAGCCGCCAGGAACAGAGCGCCGTAAAGCGTGAACGCCACGATGACGTTAAACCAGAACACCGCGTTGTAATCGTCGTCGGTCACCTCCTTCTTATTGACGATGGCAAGGATGAAACCGCTCTCGCAGAGCAGCCCGGCCACCGCCGAGAAGATGGTCAGCGCGCCTATCACGCCATAGTCCGACGGCGACAGCAGACGCGCAAGAAAGATGCCGAACACCAGGTTCAGCAGCTGTAGCGCGCCATTGCCAATGCCTCCCCACAGAAGGCCCTTGGCTGTGCGTTGTTTCAGTCGGTCGTCGCTCATATCGATGCAAATATAGCCAATTTCCGCCGAAAATACATATCTTTGTAAATCCAAACGCCAAAGCAATGAACAATCTCACCACACCACGCATGCAATGGGACCGCCTGATATGCGACAAACGGTTCGGACTCGAGGAATATCACGACGACAAACGCGGCGTGCGCAGCGACTTCCTGCGCGACTACGACCGCCTCGTCTTCTCCTCTCCCTTCCGCCGTCTTCAGAACAAGACGCAGGTGTTCCCGCTGCCGGGAAGTATATTTGTCCACAACCGCCTCACGCACAGCCTCGAAGTGGCTTGCGTGGGTCGTTCGCTCGCCACTGAGGTGGCCCTGCGGCTGCGTCGGCGGTATGCCGGCGCCGAATGGGCCGACAAATTCAACAACATCGGTGAGATCGTCTCGGCAGCCTGCCTGGCCCACGACCTCGGCAATCCGCCGTTCGGTCATTCGGGTGAAAAAGCCATCGCCACTTTCTTCAGCGAAGGAGCCGGCAACGTGCTCAAGGATCAGCTGACGCCGCAGCAATGGGCCGACCTCACGCAGTTCGACGGCAACGCCAACGCTTTCCGTCTGCTCACTCACCGCTTCAACGGCCGGCGTCCCGGCGGCTTCGCCATGACCTATTCGATGCTCGCGTCGATAGTGAAATATCCCTATGAGTCGACCCTCGCCGACGGCAAAAACAAATTCGGGTTCTTCAGCTCCGAGCAGTCCGACTTTGTCAAAGTGGCCGAAGAGCTCGGCATGCTTCCTCTCGCCGGACCGCAAGGCGAGGTGCGCTACGCCCGTCACCCGCTCGTCTATCTTGTCGAGGCGGCCGACGACATCTGCTACGAAGTGATGGATATCGAGGACGCCCACAAGCTCGGGTGGCTCCCGACACAGCAGGTGATCGACCTGTTGCTCAGCTATTTCACTCCCGACAACACGGCGCGTATGCAATCGGTGATGGCCCACGTCGACGATCCCAACGAAAAGATAGCCTATCTGCGGTCGAGCGTCATCGGCAAGCTCGTCAGCGAATGTGCGCTGGCTTTTGTCGAAAACGAAGATGTCATACTCGAGGGCCGGTTTCAGGGCGTGCTCCTCGACCACATCAGCCCTCTTGCGCGCGAAGCCTACCGCCACAGTAACGAGCTTTCATGGAGCAAGATTTACCGTGCAAGCGACGTTGTCGACATCGACCTTGCCGGCACAAGCATCATCACGTTCCTCCTTGAGCGCCTCGTTCACGCCGTCCGCAACCCGCAGTTCAATTACTCCCAACTGCTGCTTTCGAAAGTGCCCCGGCAGTATGAGATCGGCGCGCCGACACTCTACGGCAAGATACAGGCCGTCATCGACCATGTCTCGGGCATGACCGACGTCTACGCCCTCGATCTCTACCGCAAACTCAACGGTATGAGTCTCAAAATCAACAACTGACTCCGCCGCTCTATGGCCGCGGAACCGGAACCGCCTTCGACAGTGCGGCGCGTATCCGCGACAGCAATCCGCGGTGCGCCGCCGGCGCTACACCGCCTCCTGTCTCCACCTCGATGCCGATCTCTTCGGCCTGCCGCTTCACATAGGCCACGCGTTCCGGTGTGTCGGCGCAACGCCCCATCGACCGCAGTATCGCCGAGGCCGCGTCATGCAGCCCGCAGGTCACGTCGTCGTGGCCCTCAAATTCCCGCATGAGATTGCGCCGCACGATCAGCGACATGTTCAGCCGCTCGAACTGCTCGGTCAGGCTCCACGAACTACCCGCCGCCTTGCGGTAGACGCCCATCGGCCGCCGGAAATAATGGATGCTGCCGTGAGCCGCATAAAGCATATGCATGGCATAATCGGGCGAACGGTCGCCGCTTATCCAGTCGGGCAGATGCCGAAGGTCGACAGGCCGGCGGCGGTACACCACCGACAGATTGGTGATGAAATTGCTGCGGCTCAGCTCACGGACAGTGCAGTCGGCCTGCTGCCCGCCGTTGCTCAGACTCTTCTCTCCGGTGGCTTCATAATAATTCACCACGCGGTGAAACGTCAGGGCACATTCGGGGTGCCCCTCCATATATTCCACCTGACGGGCGAGCTTACGGGACGAAAACCAATAGTCGTCGGCATCGCAAATGGCCATATAGTCGGCTGTTACCAACCGGAAAGCCGCGAGGTAATTGCCCTGAAGACCGAGATTGCGCTCATTGCGGTGATAGTCAATCATCTCCGGATAACGCTTCTGCCACCGGCGGGCTATCGCGGCCGTGCGGTCGGTCGAGCAATCGTCCATGATGATAAGGCGCAGGCTGAAATCGCCCTTCTGTTTCACCACCCCGGCTATAGCTTCGTCGAGGTAGCGCTCCTTGTTGTAGGCGATCATCACCACATCCACGCTTGGTTTACGTTTCTCGTTCATACTTTCAGGAATATGTTTTTTCTGTACATGTAAAAGAGTATCAGGAAGAGGATCAGATAGTTGCCGAATGTGAGCCACACCGGATAATAATCGCCCATCAGCGGCTCCAGGCCGTAGCTCACCGAGGCCACCACGCTGCGGAAACTGATCACTTCGCCGAGTATGTAGGCCGTTATGGCGTTCATGCCGTAGATCTTAAGCCAGTTAAGGCCGCGCGAATGACCCAGGCAGTCAACCCACCAGTAAAACAGCGCCATCAGCAGGAAGCACCATCCGCCGCTGTAGAGCGTCATCGTAGAAGTCCACAGCCGTTTCACTATCGGTTCAACGGGAGACAGAGCCAGACCGGCCGCGATAAGCGCCACGCCGGCAACGGCCATGCGTGCGGCCACCCGCCGGCGGTTTGTGGCTCCGCGCATCATCCGGCCCGCGAAGGCGCCCATCATGACGGTAGCCCCGAAGGTGAGCGAACTCCACACCCATGTGTAGGTGAGGTCGCCTCTGAAACGGCCGAGCACAATCCTGTCGATATCGAAAGCGAAGCTGTCGGCCGGGGCATATCCGCCGTGGATGAGCATAGGCAGCGAATAGACCACGAGCAGCGCCGCCGTAGCCGCGATCTGCCAGCGCAGGCCGAGATTGAGCAACATCACGGCGGCTATCAGATAGCCGGCGGCTATAGCCTGCAGCGTGTTGGTGTAGATGTAGACATGGTCCGGATCGAAAGCCAGCAGATTGCCCTGCACGATCATACCGAAGATGAACAGCACCACGACACGCCGGGCTATGCGGCGGTAGAGCTGCCGGCGCGGCTTTTGCCCCGACAGATAATGGGCGAACGAAAACGGCATCGCGGCGCCGGTCATGAACAGGAAGAGCGGCATCACGAGATCCCATGGCCGGAATCCCTCCCACACCTCATGGTCGAGACACCACATCAGCCCCTCGCAGCCGTCGCAGCCGCTCACGCTGACAAACGCCACAACCACCGGCTGCAGGAACACCAGCAGAAACAGATCCAGCCCTCTCAGGATGTCGAGCGAGGCCAGGCGGCCGCGAGTCGCAGGGGCTTCCGTCATCACTTGTCGGCTTTGAATGCGTGACGGTAGCCGTGCACCTTATCCCATGCGCCGCGCGTGAAATCGGGCACTTCCACGGGCGCCGAGCCGTTCTCGATAGAGATGGCCGACAGCGGAATCAGGCAGCACCACTCAGCCAGATCGTACACATCCATGTCGAGTGGCAGACCGTTGTTGAGGCAGTAGATCAGACGATAGTCCATGATGTAGTCCATGCCGCCGTGGCCGCCTACAGTCTTGGCCACATCGCCTACCTCGCGGATTATGGGATGAACGTATTTCTCTGTGAGAGCAGCGCGCTGGGTGTCGGAGATGAATCCGTGCGCCGTCAGATTTTCGTGGTCAGGCACTGAATCGGCGGCAATCTGTTCGGGCACGAAAGCGTAGCCTTCAATCGGATATTTGTTGGCGAAGCCCTTTGTGCCGGTGAGCTGATACATGCGCGAGTAGGGCCGGGGATTCACCACGTCGTGCTGTATGTGCAGCGTTTTGCCCTTGGCCGTGCGTATCATCGTCATCGTGTGGTCGCCGTTGGCAAACGATTCCGGAGCCTTGCCGGTGGTTTTTTCAATGTAAGCCGGGCCGTTGACCGCTTTCGTGTCCATGGCCACGAGAGTGGTCATGCGATCGCCGCGGTGCATGTCAAGCAGCTGGCAGGCGGGACCGGTGCCGTGAGTGGGGTAGACGTCGCCGCGGTGCTCGCGGTTGAAGTCCATGCGCCAGTTGTTCCAGTAGTAGGGCCAGAATTCGTCGAGGTTATGGATGTAGCTGCCCTCGACATGAAGCACCTCGCCGAAGAGTCCCTGCTGGGCCATGTTGAGGGTGTTCATCTCGAAGAAGTCATACACGCAGTTTTCAAGCATCATGCAATGCCGGCGGGTGCGCTCCGACGTGTCGATCAGCGACCATATCTCGTCGAGATTCATTGCGGCCGGCACCTCGATAGCCACGTGTTTGCCGTGCTCCATGGCATACTTTGCCATGGGGGCGTGATGCTTCCAGTCGGTGACGATGTATACGAGGTCGATGTCGGGGCGCTCGCACAGCGCTTTCCACGAATCTTCCTCACCGCCGTAGGCGGCGGCCGTCAGGCCGTTTTTCTTAAGTGTTTCGAGCGATTTTTCCACGCGCGGCATCTCGATGTCGCATATCGCCACAATCTTCGAGCCGGGGACATGGATGAAGCGTTCCACGGCGCTGGAGCCGCGCATGCCGAGCCCGATAAATCCCACGCGCACAGTGTCGATCGGGTCGGCGGCAAATCCCACCATGTCGGTCACGCCGGTCGGGCGCTGCGGCACCGGAGTGGTTATCGGTTTGAAATCTGCCGCCCACGATGCGGCGTTCACAGTGATAGCCGTTGCGGCAAGCACTATCGTTCGGAATAGTTTCATGATCGGTTTATGTTTTTTTAAATTGATTATTCTCCACAAATATAGCCATTCTTCCCTAATATTTATAAAAAAAGCATATCTTTGCACTACAATCCCAAGAGCTTGTTTAATCATAAATCCAATTTCATGAAAATTACAAAAATGATGGCAGCAGCGGCCATAGTGACTTCGGCTGCGCTGACTGCCACCGCACAGGACGACGGCTTCGACCTGACTTCCCAGCGCGGTGAAGTGCAGGAATTCAACGCCGTCCCCGGCCATAAGGTAGACCATGGCGGCCTTGTCATAAACCCCACCCCGCAAAGCATCACACGCACCGGCGACGGCGTACTCAACATATCAAAGGGTTTTGCCGTCAAAGACAAACAGAAGAAATTTGCCGGCGACCTCGGCTTCCTCAACATCAGCGCCAAAGGACTTCCGCTGACCATTGACTTCGGCGAGAAAGCAGCCAAGAAAGCCGGTGTGAAAGCCGTCGACGGCGCTTACGTCCTTGAGATAGACAAAAAAGGGATCAAGATCACAGGCTATAACGAACGCGGCGCTTTCTACGCGCTCCAGACACTGCGTCAGATCATCGGCAGCGAGCTGGCGAAGAAAGAGGGCGGACTGCCGCTGATGGTGGTCAACGACTATCCTTCGATGAAATACCGCGGCGTAGTGGAGGGCTTCTACGGCACACCGTGGAGCCACGACGTGCGCATGTCGCTCATCGACTTCTACGGACAGAACAAGATGAACGACTATCTCTACGGCCCCAAAGACGACCCTTACCACAGTACTCCCAACTGGCGCCTTCCTTATCCGGCCGACAAAGCCCGCGAAATCAGGGAGCTCGTCGACAACGCCCGCCGCAACCGCGTCAACTTCATCTGGGCCATCCACCCGGGACAGGACATCCGCTGGAACAAGGAAGACTACGACAGTCTGGTCAACAAGTTCAACATGATGTATGACCTCGGCGTGCGCTCGTTTGCCATCTTCTTCGACGACATCGACGGCGAAGGCACCAACCCCCACAAACAGGTGGAGCTCCTCAACAACCTCACCCGCGATTTCGTCAAAGCGAAAGGCGACGTGACCAACCTCATCGTGTGCCCCACCGACTATTCGCAGCTCTGGGCGAAACCGGGCCCCGAAGGCCCGCTGGCTGTCTACGGCCGCGAACTCAACCCCAATGTCGAGG
>URWH01000024.1 GCA_900551515.1 uncultured Porphyromonadaceae bacterium | reverse complement strand
CTCTTTCGGCTACATGAAGGGTGAGCGCGGATTCCAACGCTATTATGCATTCCTCAGCCTCTTTACCATGTCCATGTTGGGTCTGGTGGTGGCTACCAATATCTTCCAGATGTATCTGTTCTGGGAGTTGGTGGGTGTTTCATCCTATCTGCTCATCGGTTTCTACTATACGAAACCGTCCGCTGTTGCGGCAAGCAAAAAGGCGTTCATCGTCACCCGCTTTGCCGACCTGGGTTTCCTGATCGGTATCCTTATTTACGGTTATTATGCCGGAACTTACACCTTCCATCCCAGTGAAATGGCATTGCTGAAAGGTGGTGCGGCAATGATACCTCTGGCCTTGGGACTGATGTTCATCGGTGGTGCCGGAAAGAGTGCCATGTTCCCGTTGCACATCTGGCTGCCCGATGCCATGGAAGGTCCTACGCCGGTCAGTGCACTGATTCATGCCGCCACGATGGTGGTTGCAGGTGTCTATCTGGTGGCACGCATGTTCCCGTTGTTCATAGAATATGCTCCCAGCGTGCTGCACATCGTGGCATACGTAGGAGCTTTCACGGCATTCTATGCCGCCAGTGTGGCATGTGTGCAGAGTGACATCAAGCGTGTACTGGCATTCTCCACCATCTCCCAAATCGGTTTCATGATGGTGGCGCTGGGTGTATGTACATCAGCCAACCCACACGAAGGGGGACTGGGCTACATGGCAGGCATGTTCCACTTGTTCACACACGCCATGTTCAAGGCCTTGCTCTTCCTGGGTGCAGGCAGCATTATCCATGCCGTTCACTCCAACGAGATGTCGGCTATGGGAGGATTACGCAAATACATGCCGATCACGCATATCACCTTCCTGATAGCTTGTCTCGCCATTGCAGGTATTCCTCCGTTCTCCGGATTCTTCTCCAAAGATGAAATCCTGACGGCATGCTTCCAGTTCAGCCCCATCATGGGATGGATTATGACAGTGATTGCAGGTATGACAGCATTCTATATGTTCCGTCTTTATTATGGTATCTTTTGGGCCGGCTCAGAGCCGGGGCAAAAGTCGGCAAGCGATGGGGGCGACAGCCACATGCCTCACCCCCACGAGAGTCCTCTGGCGATGACCCTGCCCCTGATGCTCCTTGCTGTGGTTACGATAATTGCCGGTTTCATTCCTTTCGGACATTTCATCAGCTCCAACGGTGAATCGTATACCATCCATCTTGAGACATCAGTAGCCGTCACAAGTGTAGTGATTGCTGTGGCGTCCATCGTCCTGGCCACTTGCATGTACCTGCGTCAGCAGCAACCTCTGGCAGATAAACTTGCCAAACGTTTTGCCGGACTGCACCGTGCAGCCTATCATCGTTTCTACATCGACGAGGTGTATCAGTTCATCACACACCGGATTATCTTCCGTTGTATCTCTACACCGATCGCCTGGTTCGACCGCCACGTGGTAGACGGATTCTTCAACTTCATAGCCTGGGGTACCCATGCTACAAGCGATGAGATACGGGGATTGCAAAGCGGACGTGTACAGCAATACGCTTATGTATTCCTGCTCGGAGCGCTGATACTTATCTTAATATTAATCTTATAAAGCACAAAAGATATGAACTTTTTATCCTTATTCGTACTCATTCCTCTGCTGATGCTTGGCGGGTTATACCTTGCCAAAAGCATTAAGGCCATCCGCGGAGTGATGGTAGCGGGAAGTACGGCGTTGCTGATCCTGAGTGTTGTGCTGACGTTCCTCTATTTGGGCGAGCGCCAGGCAGGAGCTACAGCCGAGATGTTGTTCCGTGCCGATACGGTATGGTATGCACCGCTTCACATAGCCTACTCGGTGGGAGTAGACGGAATATCGGTAGCGATGCTGCTGCTTAGCGCTGTCATCGTGTTCACCGGCACCTTTGCCTCCTGGAAGTTGCAGCCGCTGACAAAAGAATATTTCCTGTGGTTCACCCTCCTGTCGATGGGAGTATTCGGTTTCTTTATCTCCATCGACTTATTCACCATGTTCATGTTCTACGAAATCGCATTGATACCGATGTACTTACTCATCGGTGTATGGGGTTCGGGACGCAAAGAATACGCAGCCATGAAGCTGACCCTGATGCTAATGGGTGGTTCGGCATTCTTGCTGATCGGTATTCTGGGTATCTTCTTCGGTGCCGGCGGAACAACCATGAACATTCTTGAAATAGCTCAACTGCACAACATTCCGTTTGCGCAGCAATGCATCTGGTTTCCGCTCACTTTCCTGGGATTCGGTGTGCTGGGAGCACTCTTTCCCTTCCATACCTGGAGTCCTGACGGTCATGCCTCGGCACCGACTGCTGTCTCTATGCTGCATGCCGGCGTATTGATGAAGCTCGGAGGTTACGGTTGTTTCCGCATCGCCATGTACCTGATGCCGGAAGCTGCAAACGAACTGGGCTGGATCTTCCTGATCCTGACAGGTATCTCCGTTGTATACGGTGCTTTCAGTGCTTGCGTACAGACAGACCTGAAGTACATCAACGCATACTCTTCCGTAAGCCACTGCGGCCTTGTGCTTTTCGCAATCCTCATGCTCAACACCACGGCTATGACGGGTGCTATCATGCAGATGCTCTCCCACGGCCTCATGACGGCTCTCTTCTTCGCCCTCATCGGTATGATCTACGGTCGCACACACACCCGCGACATCCGTCTGATGGGCGGCCTGATGAAGATAATGCCCTTCCTCGCCGTTTGCTACGTGATTGCCGGTATGGCTTCTCTCGGCTTGCCCGGTCTTTCGGGTTTCGTCGCTGAGATGACGATATTCGTCGGATCATTCGAACACGCCGATATGTTCCACCGCGTATTTACCATCGTCGCTTGCTGCTCGATCGTGATCACCGCAGTCTACATCCTCCGCGTTGTCGGTAAGATCCTGTTCGGTCCGGTTCAGGACGAGCACCATCTGTCGCTCACCGATGCCACATGGTGGGAACGCACCGCTACCGTTACGCTCATCGTCAGCGTCGCCGCCATCGGTTGCTTCCCCAATTTCTTCGCCGAGCTTATCCGTTTCACGTTTAGCTCCGATATTTTCACTGTAATTGGAATGAATTAAAAAGACAATAAGAGAAATGGATTACTCACAGTTTTTAGTAATGAAGCAAGAAATATGCTTGTTGGTAGTATTTCTTTTAGTCTTCCTTAATGACATTTTCCTTCCCCGCAAAGCTCAGTCGGGCATCGGCATCATCACCTGTGTGCTCTTCGGCATCTACACCCTCTTCGGTTTCTGCCCCATGGTGATAGGCTCCGACTCACAGACTGCTTTTGCCGGCATGTATGAGACTTCACCCGTCATTGTCAATATCAAGAACATCCTTAACGTCGGCACTCTGATCGTGCTCATCCAGTCGTTGCGCTGGACCGCAAGCGACATGCAGCGCATCCGCCGCGGTGAATTCTACGATCTGCTCCTCCTGACGCTCTTCGGTATGTATCTCATGATATCGTCGCGCCACTTCCTGATGTTCGTCATAGGCCTCGAAACGGCCTCTCTGCCGCTGGCTGCTATGGTAGCCTTCGACAAACACCGCTATGAGAGCCATGAAGCCGCCGTCAAATATATCCTCACGGCAGTGTTCTCATCGGCAGTGTTCATGATGGGCCTTTCGTTTGTCTACGGTCTCAGCGGTTCGCTTTATTTCACCAACATCGCTACGCAACTGACAATCGGCGTCGACAGCATCGCTCTCGTCGTTGCCCTCGCATTCGTCATCGCCGGCATCGGCTTCAAGCTCTCGCTCGTGCCGTTCCATCTCTGGACGGCCGATGTATATCAGGGCGCGCCCACTCCCGTCACTTCCTATCTCTCGGTGATCTCAAAAGGCTCCGCTGCCTTCGCCTTCCTCGTCATCCTCTGGCAGGTGTTCGGCACCGTCTATTCCGAAGCCTGGGAATGGATGCTCTACGCTCTGATCATCCTTACCATCACCGTCGGCAACCTCTTTGCCATCCGTCAGCGCAATCTCAAACGCTTCCTTGCCTTCTCGTCGATCTCGCAGGCCGGCTACATCATGCTCGGTGTCATCGCCTACACCCTCGACAGCGCTATGGGCGAGGCCGCTCTGATGTACTACATCCTCGTCTACATCTTCTCCAACCTCGCCGCATTCGGCGTGATCGGAGCAATTGAAAACAATTGCGGCAAGGTGAGCATGGACGACTACAACGGTCTCAGCAAGACGAACCCGCGTCTGGCAATGACAATGATGCTCGCGATGTTCTCACTCGCCGGTATCCCTCCCTTCGCCGGCTTCTTCAGCAAGTTCTTCATCTTCACCTCGGCAATCAATCAGGGCAGCGTTGCGATCTACGTGCTCGTGCTCATCGCATTGATCAACACGATAGTGTCACTCTACTATTATCTGCTCGTTGTGAAAGCAATGTACATCAAGACTGAAGAGCCTTGCTCCATCGCCACATTCCGCAGCGCTTGCTCCGAACGCATCGCCATGTGGGTGTGCGTCGCAGGCATCGTCGGCCTCGGCATCGTAAGCTACTTCTACGACAACCTCCTCACACTCGTAGGCTGCTGAGCCTGCGCTTTGTGACTCCGATATCAACAACACGGCGGCCTGTCAGCAATGACAAGCCGCCGCGTTGTGTTTATCCCTTCGCCGGGATGCCAAAATGTGTAAAAACGCCATTTTTTCAGCGGATAATTCGTAAATTTGCAGGATAATCTATCCGACAAACTTTACTATATACTATCCGACAAATTATCCGACTATGAAATTGACCCGAAAACTGATATTGCTCATTTCTCTGATCCTGTCATGTTCATGCTTTGCGCAGGCTCAGACTTCATCTCCTGTCTCTTGGCGCATCAACGTGAAAATGACCTCCGCAACCGAAGGCGAAATAATCATCACGGCTACGCCTGCCTCCGGCTGGCACATCTACGGCATGACGCTCCCGCAGGACGGACCTACGCCTACTACCATCGATCTATCCCGCTCGACAGGTATCCGTCTCATCGGTAAAATCGCGTATTCACCCGCGCCCACAAAATATCACGACGATCTTTTTAATACCAATCTCACAGCGTGGAGCGGCAAGGTGACATTCCGACAGAAGTTTAAAGTGACCAATGCCGCAAAAGCGCAGGTGAATGCTCTTGTCGGATTCATGGCCTGCAGCGATAATACCTGCAGCCGTCCCGAGAAGATCACTCTGAATAAAAAAATCGTGGTAAAATAACGAACGCACATATCATTAATTCAACAACTTATCGAAAGAATGAAGCAGCGTCTTTTCTTTGTTACTCTGTTTTTGTCGTTCATCGCGGCCTCTGTCGCTAATGCGCAGAGCGAAGTGAAATGGACCCAGAACCTCCGTATGACCTCCGACACCGAGGGCGTGATGGAGTTCACTGCCTCCATTGCCGACGGATGGCACATATATGGCACCGATATCCCTTCCGATGGTCCGACCGCAACGGAAATCGATTTTAGAAATCTGACCGGCATGGAGCTCGTGGGCAATCTCACAGCTTCCAAGTCACCCGTGACGTATATGGATGCTTTGTTCAACATGAAGATATCATCCTGGGAAGGACACGTCGTGCTCTCGCAGAAATTTAAACTCAAGAATGGCAGCAAAGGATGCAAGGCCGACGGTGTTATAGCCTTCATGTCTTGCAACGACAAGACATGCTCGCGCCCTGAACGCATTCCGTTTGAACTCTCTTACAACGAAAGCGGAGCCGTGCCGGCCGGTGATTCGGTCCCCGAAAAGAAGGACAATATGGTGGCAGCCGCAGATACGGTGCCTCTTCACACTCCGTCGGCCGACAAGGCTTCATGGTGGAAACCGGTCGATGTGAAATCCGACACCGATGTCCATGCCGGATGGTGGTACATCTTCATATGGGGTTTCGTCGGCGGCCTGCTCGCACTGCTCACACCGTGCGTCTGGCCTATGATTCCGCTGACCGTCAGCTTCTTCCTCAAGAAAAACACGTCGCGCCGCCGCTCGGTGCTCGATGCCGTGATTTATGGCGGCAGCATCATCGTGATATATCTTACGCTGGGCATTGCTGTCACGCTGATATTCGGCGCCGGTAAGCTTAATGAACTGGCTACGAATGCCGTGTTCAATCTCATCTTCTTCGGCATACTTGTGCTTTTCGCTGTGTCGTTTTTCGGCGCGTTCGACATCAAGCTGCCTGCAAAATGGAGCAATTCCGTCGACGGCCGCGCCGAGCGCACAACCGGCCTTATAAGCATATTCTTCATGGCTTTCACCCTCGTGCTGGTTTCCTTCTCCTGCACCGGTCCGCTTATCGGTACGCTGCTTGTCGAAGCTGCCTCGCAGGGCAACATCGTCGGTCCGGCCGTGGGCATGGGCGCATTCGCTCTTGCGCTTGCCATTCCGTTCACCCTGTTCGCCATATTCCCGTCGCTTCTTAAGGATATGCCGCGTTCCGGCGGTTGGCTCAACTCAGTGAAAGTCGTGCTCGGCTTCCTCGAACTTATCCTCTCGCTTAAATTCCTCTCGGTTGTCGACCTCGCCTACGGCTGGCGTATTCTCGACCGCGAGGTGTTCATCGCAATCTGGATCGTGCTGTTCGTCCTCCTGGGCCTCTATCTGCTCGGCAAATTACGGTTCAGCCACGACGCGCCGCTCGACCACGTGTCGATTCCCCGCTTCTTCCTTGCTCTGGCTTCGCTGAGCGTTTCGGTCTATCTCCTTCCGGGCCTCTGGGGCGCCCCGCTTAAAGGCGTCAGCGCTTTTGTGCCGCCGCTCAGCACTCAGGATTTCAGCCTCTACGAGCCGGGTAAGTTCACTCATTTCGATGACTACGATGAAGGCATGCAGTATGCCGCCGAACACAATATGCCGGTGCTGCTTGATTTCTCGGGCTACGGCTGCGTCAATTGCCGCAAGATGGAAGGCGCCGTCCTTGACGACCCTGCCGTCAAGTCAATGATCGAGGAGAATTTCGTGTTCATCACTCTGATGGTCGACGACCGCAAGGAGCTCCCCGAAGCGCGCACCTTTGAGGTGAATGGCCAGAAACGTGTGATGGAAACAGTCGGCGATCTCTGGGGCTATCTCGAGGAGCATAAATTCTCCGCCACCGTTCAGCCTTTCTATATTGTGCTTGACAATGAGGGCGTTCCTCTCACCAAAAGCATGGGCTTTACTGAAGATCCCGACAAATTTTTGTCGTGGCTTTCAAAAGGTCTTGAAAATTACAAGAAATAATTCGGCTTATGTCACATACACGTGAAGAAAAAATCGAGGCGCTCGGCAAAGTGATCGACACGCTCGATATTTTAAGAGTCAAATGTCCCTGGGACCGCAAGCAGACCAACGAATCGCTGCGTCCCAACACTATCGAGGAAGTCTACGAACTTTGCGATGCCCTCCTTGAAGAAGATAATGCCAACATCAAAAAAGAGCTTGGCGACGTATTGCTCCACATCCTTTTCTATTCAAAAATAGGGGAGGAGAAGGGGCAGTTCGACATCTGCGATGTTGCCGATGCTCTCAATGCCAAGCTGATTTTCCGTCATCCGCACGTGTTTGGCTCGGTCGAGGCCAGCGATGCTCATCAGGTAGAGCAGAACTGGGAGCAGATAAAGCTGAAGGAGCGCGGCGGCAACCGCACCGTCCTCGGCGGCGTTCCGCGCACGTTGCCGGCGCTGATCAAAGCTTACCGCATTCAGGAAAAAGCTGCCAATATCGGTTTTGACTGGGACGATCGTTCGCAGGTGTGGAGCAAGCTGTCGGAAGAAATCGGCGAATTCTCAAAGGAAGTCGACGGCATGTCCAAGGATCGCATGGAGGAGGAGATGGGCGACGTGCTTTTCAGCATCATCAACGTTGCCCGTCACTATGGCATCAACCCCGAAAATGCCCTCGAAAAAACTAATGCCAAATTCATCCGCCGGTTCAACTATCTGGAGGATCATGTGGAGTCATCAGGAAGAAAGCTCTCCGACATGACTCTCGAAGAGATGGACCGTTACTGGAATGAGGCGAAAAGCAAGGGCTTATGAAAAAACTGTTGCCGTTTCTGATTCTCTGCAGCCTGATATTCTGTCTGGTAGCACCTGAAGCGTCAGCTTCCAAGCCGGTGGTGTCGACATCCTATCGGGTCAGCGAGGCTTCCGGCCCGCTGGGATTTAAGGTGACGAAAATCGAGTTTCGCTCCGACCTCACCCGCATCTACGGCCGGCTGATCGGTCGCCCGCACACCTCAGGCCGCATCGACGCTCTGACGCTGACGCTGCCCGGCGGCCGGGCGATGGCTTCTACGGATATCGACGGCGTCGACATGAACCGGTATTTTCAATGGGAAGATGAAAACTATATCGAAGTAGAGATCGACTTCCCTCCGATGAAGAAGTCGCGGACGATGACCGTCAGTGTCGTCGGACCAAATGGCAACAGCCTGTGGATAATCGTCAATAGATAAGCCGCTGTGAAACTTTGCATTACCGAGAAACCGAGCGTGGCTCGCGATATCGCCGGAATCCTTGGCGCCAATGTGCGCCGCGACGGCTATTTCGAAGGCAACGGCTATAATGTCACATGGACTTATGGCCATCTTTGCACTCTTAAGGAGCCGGCCGATTACACCGACATGTGGCGCCGCTGGTCGCTCTCTTCTCTGCCGATGATACCGCCGCGCTTTGGCATTAAGCTCATCGATCAGGAGAGCATCAAACGTCAGTTCGAAGTTATCCGGTCGTTGATCGGTCAAGCCGAAGAGGTGATCAACTGCGGTGATGCCGGCCAGGAAGGCGAACTGATCCAGCGCTGGGTGATGCAGAAGGCCAAGATAGCCTGTCCGGTCAAGCGTTTGTGGATCTCCTCGCTTACCGATGAATCCATCCGGGAGGGCTTCTCCAATCTGAGGCCGCAAGCCGATTTCGAGAATCTCTATTATGCCGGCCTTTCGCGCGCCGTAGGCGACTGGATTCTCGGTATGAACGCCACACGGCTCTATTCTCTGAAGTATTCCGAGCCGGGCCACGTGCTTTCAATCGGCCGTGTGCAGACGCCTACGCTGGCTCTCGTCGTGCAGCGCCAGCTCGAAATTGACAATTTTAAGCCGGAAGATTTCTGGGAAATATGCACTGAATACCGCGACGTGAAGTTCAACTCCTCTGCCGGCCGGTATAAGTCTGAGCAAGAGGCTATAAAGGCTATAGAGGCCATCGAAGGACGCAATCTCACCATCACCGACGTTCAGGAAAAGAAGGGGCGTGAGTCGGCGCCGAGGCTGTTCGACCTCACATCGCTTCAGGTGGAGTGCAACAAGCGATGGGGCTGGACGGCCGACGAATCGCTGAAGATGATCCAGTCGCTTTATGAGAAAAAAGTGACTACCTATCCGCGCGTCGACACGACCTATCTTTCGGAGGACATCTATCCTAAAATCCCCGACATCCTCCGACAAATGACGCCTTACGCTCCGATCACGGCACCGATTCTCGCTGCCAAAATACCCAAGAACAAGAAGGTGTTCGATAACTCAAAGGTCACCGACCACCATGCCATCATCCCGACGGGCCAGCTGCCCACGATGCTCGACGGCGATGAAAAGAAGATGTATCATCTGATAGCCAGGCGTTTCATCGCTGTGTTCTACAGCGATTGCATCTTTTCCACCACCTCCGTCACCGCCGATGTCGAAGGCTATGGCTTCAAGGCTTCCGGCAAGGTGATCATCGAGCCGGGCTGGCGCATCATCTATCAGAAGGATAAGGATGCTGTTGACAGCGCCGATCAGGAAGGCATTCTGCCGCCGTTTACTGTTGGCGAGAGCGGTCCGCACACGCCTTCGCTGGTCAAGAAGCAGACGCAGCCGCCGAAGTTCTATACCGAAGGTACGTTGCTGCGTGCCATGGAAAGCGCCGGCAAGACTGTCGACGATGAGGCTTTACGCGAGGCTATGAAAGAAAACGGCATCGGCCGACCGTCGACGCGCGCCGCTATCATCGAGACGCTGTTCAAACGCGGCTACATGCGGCGCAACGGCAAGAGCATACGCGCAACCGACGCGGGCATTGCGCTCATCGCCACCATTAGCGAGGAATTGCTGAAAAGCGCCAAGCTCACGGGCTTGTGGGAAAATAAGCTCCGCCGCATCGAGCGGGGCGAATATTCGGCACACGAATTCATAGACGAGCTTAAACAACTGATCAATGAAATAGTGCTTAATGTGCTTAACGACAATACTTCGCATCGCATCACTATCGAGCAGGACAAGCATCCCGATAAGCCGGCTCGGCGCAAAGCGGCGGCCGACGCTTCTCAGAAAAAACCGAAAGCTCCGGCGGTGAGAAAATATGAGCAGATCGTTTGTCCGGCGTGCGGGCAGGGGCATATAATTAAAGGCCGCACTGCCTTCGGCTGCAGCCGGTTCAGGGAGGGCTGCAAGATGCTTCTGCCGTTCACGCAGTATACTTCCGATCTGACTCCCGGCAAGCTCAATGCATTAATAAAAAAGAAATTTCGGAATGAATCCCATGAATGAATCCGGCGAGATACTGCCTGTCGTTGACGAGCACGGCACTGTTGTAGGCTCTGCGCCCCGCGCGGTATGTCACGATGGCGCTTCACGGTTGCTCCACCCTGTTGTCCACCTCCACGTCATTGACGAAAGCGGACGGTTGCTGATGCAGAAGCGCTCAGCTAAAAAGCGCATTCAGCCCGGCCGCTGGGACACGGCCGTCGGCGGCCATGTCGATTACGGCGAAGCGATCGCGGATGCTTTGCGGCGTGAGGCTTGTGAAGAGATTGGCTTGACTGACATCTCGGAAGCAAAGCTACTGAAAAACTACCTCTTTGAGTCGGAGGTGGAGCGCGAACTCGTTTACTGTCACATCATCAGGGCACCCCGCGGATTCAAACCTACGATCAGTGAGCCTGACGATATCGATATCCTTCAGTTCAGGCCTATCGATGACATTCTTAATAATCTGGGCAATGGCTCACTGACGCCTAATTTCGAACGGGAATTCCAATCGGTCGTTTACCCTTGTCTCTCAGCCAATGAATGACATTTTGCAATACACGGCTGTCGGCATAGCCCTGATTATCTGCGTTATCTGGATCGTGAAACGGATCCGGTCGCGTAAATCGGGCGACTGCTGCTCTCCAGGCACGAAAGATACCGGAGGCTGCTCCGATTGTCCGCTTGCACGGAAGTGCAAGTCGCCGCACGACAAAAACTGTTGAATCATCGGCCGCATCAGTTGGCCATGCGCTTCAGCAGATTGTAGCTGGGGGCGACACCGAGTTGTCCGGCACGGCTGAGATCGGCACTGCCCGCCGCGCGGTTGCCGAGTGTGAAGTAGACATACCCGCGGTTGTAGTAGGCTTCCCCGAAATCGTTGTTGTTTTCGATCGCTTTGTTTAAGGCGCTGAGCGCCGATGTGTAGTCCTGCATGGCTATGAACACCACGCCCATGTTGTAGTAGGCAACCGACATTCCCGGCGACAGTTTCAGCGTGGCCTCAAATTCGGAGATCACGTCCTGAAAACGGGCTTTACGCAACGTAGCGTCGTTTGTTCCCGTTTCTGTACCGGCATCGGCAACGGCATTTTCGGTGACGAGCTGGCGGTATTTGCCCACGGCTGTCATGAACTGGGCCAGCGTGAAATCGGGTGCTATGCTTAGCGCTTTCTGGAAGTCGGTTACAGCGGCACCGTAGTTGTGAAGGGTCATCTGGTTCATCCCGCGTCCGAAATAGTCGATGGCACGCGGGGTGTGGGTTGCAAGATAGGAGTTGTAATATTCTATCGACTGGAAATGTTTGGCTATCTCTTCCGTGTCGTTGAGCGTGGCCTCGTGGTTGGTGATCTGAAGCACATAGTTGAGCGCGTGGGTGTTGTTGACTTCGTCGATCTCTTTGAGATATTCGCCACTTGGCTTCAGCTCTGTGGGCGATGTGTAGTAGGTGGCTACGAATATCGGTTCGGGCTCGATGCTTATGTTGCGGTCCTGTACGCGGCCGCGTATCCCTTTGTTGTTGTATTCCTGCTCCATCTCGGTGTTGTCGGAGATGGTGATAAGCTGTGAGAACCGTGCGGCCACGACTTCCTGAGGCTCCGTTCCGTCGCCGTCTTTATCGGCCTGCCCGAAAAATTCCGATGCGGTCGGGTTTGCTCCGTCGCGTTTGATGCGTTGCTTGGCCAGTGCCAGCGATTTGTCGTAGTCGCGTTGGGCCGAGCGGTCGTTGAGTCGCTGTTTGATGTCAAACCGCAGGAAATAGGCTGCGGCAAGATCGGGGAACACGCTGATCAGCTGGTTTATATCTTTCAGCGCATTGCGGTAGTCGTGAAGTTCACGGTTAACGATGGTGCGGTTGTAGAGCGCGCGGTAATCGTTGGGGTTGAGCGCCAGCACCTGATTGAGATCGGTGAGCGCATTATTGAAATCACGCACTTCCATGCGCAGGAGCGAGCGGTTGAACAGCGCCGCATTGTTCAGCGGGTCGAGCTGCAGGGCATAGTCGTAGTCGCTCATGGCTCCGAAGTAGTCGTCGAGTTTGTAGCGGAGAAAGGCGCGGTTGACAAACAGTCCGCTCTGCCGCGGCTGAAGTTTGATGGCGCGGTCCATGTCGCTGAGGGCCTGCTTGTAGTCCTGGTTGCGGTTGATGGCTATGTCGGCTCTCATGATCAATGCGTTGATGGCATTCGGATTCATCTCGAGAGCCTTGTCGATGTCAGTGACGGCAGCCGTGGTGTCGGCCTTCGCAAGGCTCAGCTTGGCGCGCCCGATATATGCGGCGTCCCACGACGGATAGGCCTCTATGAGCGTTGCATAGCTGGCGGCGGCGCCGTCGTAGTCTTTAATCGATTCCTGCGCGAGTGCCTTGTTATAGAGCAGCCCGCGGTTCTCGGGCAGCATGGTGAGCGCATGGTCATAGTCGGCGATAGCCTCTTTGGCTTTGCCTAAATTCTGGCGGGCCACGCCGCGTATTTCATAGGCGTCGACAATGAAGGGGTTGTGCTCGATGGCTGTGGTCGCATCCTGCTCCGCCCCCTGCAGATCGTCGAGATTGAATTTGGCGAGAGCTCGGTAAAAATAAGGCTGGGCGAGATACGGCTTGGCGTCGATCACCTGGTTGAAATATTGTATGGAGAGCACGTAATCCTCAAAGTACAGCGCGTTGCGACCTATCTGGATCACCTGATCGGTGTTGATCTGTGCTTTGCCGCACAGCGGTGTGAGGAGTGTGAGGAGTGATATGATTGTGAGTGTAAGTTTACGCATCTTTCAGTCGACATGATTGTTGTTGCAAAGGTAGTCGTTTGTCATCAATATCCCATTGACCGCGTTGGTGAAAAATCATTAAACTATCATGTCGCTGAATATGTTTTGAATAAAACGGATTAGAATTCTTTATGATATGGATAAGCGCAGACGAATAGTCGTGATCGGCGGTGGCTTTGCCGGACTGAATTTTTTGAAACGCATCGATAAGAAAAAATATGCTGTCACTCTTGTCGACAGCAACAACTATCACAGCTTTCCCCCGCTTTTCTATCAGATAGCCTCGAGCGGCCTCGAGCCCGACAGCATCTGTTTCCCGTTTCGCCGTGAGCTTCACCGTGGCAAGGCTCACGGTGCGGAGTTTCATCTCGGCCGGGTGGAATGGATCGATGTTGCCGCACGCAAGGTGAAGACTCAGTTTGAAACGATCGGCTACGACATCCTCGTGATAGCCGCCGGCACGACCAACAATTTTTTCGGCAACGACGAGCTGATAAAGACCGTATTCACTCTGAAAAGCACTGCTCAGGCCATGCGCTGCCGTGATGAGATTCTCGACCGTCTGGAGCGTGCGAGCATTTGCCGCGACAGGGAGGAGCGGTGCAAGCTTCTGAGTTTCACCGTGGTTGGTGGCGGTCCGGCCGGTGTGGAGATTGCCGGTGCTATCGGCGAGATGAAGCGCTACATTCTCCACCGCAACTATCCGTCCATTCCTCCCGAAGATGTGACGATCTCTCTGATTGAAGGCACCGGCTCGCTGCTCGGCACAATGAGCGAAAAATGTCAGTCCGATGCGCTGAAGTATCTTCAGGAACTGATGGTGGATGTGCGTTTCAATCTTCTCGTCAGGGATTATAAGGACAACATCGTGACGCTGAGCGACGGCACGTCGTTTTACAGCGGAATGGTTGTCTGGACGGCCGGCATTGC